>JAOAEN010000226.1 GCA_026416775.1 Dehalococcoidales bacterium | reverse complement strand
ACGCATGGGGGAGCCCGCAACAGGGATAGGGCTTTTCGGTGATGTTCACGTTTTCAACCTGCCTGCCCAGCTCCGCGGTGAGGATGGAAGGATCGTAGTCGCCCCTCATATAGGTGTGGTAAAGCCCGTTTTTGCCCTCAAGGGCATCCTTCTGCCCGGGGATGCCGCGCTCTGCCATGAGCGCCGCGGTGAGCCCGGCGCGGGCGGCAAAACCCGGTCCCATCCTTTTAGCAAGGGCACCATCGGCAACACCGGTGCCAGCACCGCCGCACTGGTGGTAGGCAAGCCCGATGGCATCGGTAAGCCTGTCCTCGTCGAGGGCAAAGATCCTGCCGGCAATTACCGCTGCCCCGAGGTGCCCGAAAAGTGTTGTCGGGTGCCAGCCCGAGTCAAGCAGGTTTTTCCCGGGACAGCTTGCCAGCGCTAGCCTTGCCATGAAATCCCCGCCCAGAGCAATGGCGGTGATGAGTTCCTTGCCGCCGATTTTCCCCATCCTTTCGGCGGCGGCAAAGGCGGTGGCAACCGCCACGCAGCCCACGTGCACGAGTGCCCTCTGGTGCCCATCGTCGTAGTCAAGGGCATGGATCATCGTGCCGTTCACCTGGGCGGCGCTAGGGGCGGGACATCTGATGCCGTAGGCGATGATGGTGCTCTGAGGGCTACCTCCCCATTCCCGCACCATGTCCACCAGCTCCTTGACCCCTTCCTTCCCCGAGCCGCCGAGGGCGGTGGCAAGGCTGTCCAGCACCTCATTCTTCACCGCTTCCACACTGGGTGCGGGTAGATCCTCGTACCTCGTGCTGACAAAGTGCTTCACGAGGTAGGTGAGCGAGGTCACATTGAAAGTACGGTAGTTTTTCTTCTCTGCCATGCGGGTACTAGGTCGCACCTCCACTGATGGCGATTATTTCACCGGTGATGTAGGTTGACATATCGGAGCAGAGGAAATACACGAGGTCAGCGGCTTCCTCGGGGGTACCGAGCCTGCCCCAGGGGATGCGCTGGGCAAGGGCTTCCTGGTCTTTTTTCCTTGCCTCCTCCCAGGTGATGCCTTCCTTCTCCGCCATTTTCGCAAACGATTCATCCCTCAGGTTGGTGACAATCATGCCCGGGTTGATGCCATTGACGTTTATCTTGTACCTGGCAAGCTCAAGCGCCAGGCTCTTGGTAAGCCCGATGGTACCGTACTTGGCGGCACAGTAAGCGGCCCTGCCGGCGACCCCGTGCGTGCCGGCAAGCGAGCAGAAGATGACGATTTTGCCACCTTCGCCACGGTCAATCATCCGGCGGGCAACCGCCTTGCAGATGAAGAATGAGCCGACGAGGTCAACGTCAATGACCGCACGGATGTCCTTTTCGGACAGCTCGACCACCGGCACGCCTACCGGCCCGCGGATGGCGGCGGCATGCACGAGGATATCTATCCTGCCGAATTTCTCCATGGCCTTCGCCACGGCGGCTTCGACTTCCTGGTTTGAGCTCACGTCCATCGTGATTGCCATGGCCCTTCTTCCCATGGCTTCAATTTCCCGCACGATTTCATCAAGCCCGCCCCAGTTTTCATCCCCGGGGAACATGCTCTTCGGGCGGGCGAACTTATCGGTCACGATGATATCCGCACCCTCCCGGGCGAGCTTGATAGCGGAGGCATGCCCCATACCGCGCTTGCTTGCGGCTCCCGTAATCATGGCGACCTTACCAGTCAGGCTAACCATTGTCTCTCCTCTCTATCGTGTAAGATCCCGGGCAATATCCTCAAGCCCGAGTGCAATGAGCCTCTGCGCACTTGGCTTCGCGGTCCTTAGGTCCCATTCCATTGCCGCGAGGTATTCTTTAACAAGCGTATCCGCATCCACGGTGACCCCGGCAAGGGGCCCGGCCCGATGCGGCGGCTTTCCGATAATCCTGCCCGGGATGTTGAATTCAAGCAGGTTTATCCCCTCGCGGATGTTGAAGGCGTGGCGCACGTTTTCAATCCTCTCCCCGCAGGTGAGGAGCTCGTCGGTCGTATAGTCCCAGCCGGTGACCGCGCGTAGGAACTCGGTGAGCACGTGCTTTGATGGGAGCGCGCTTTCCACGAAGAGGCACATCCCGGCGCACATGAGGACATGCTGGCTGGAGACACCGATCTTGTGCGGGATGCCACGCCCGGTGAACTTGCTCTTGTCGAAGGGGGGCATAAGTTCCTGACTGAAGCCCTCC
>JAOAEN010000225.1 GCA_026416775.1 Dehalococcoidales bacterium | reverse complement strand
GAGAGATCGGGGCAGCAGGAGTGTCTTTCACCGTGGTACCGCTCCCGGAGCAGGAAACGACCAGTCCGGCAAAGAGAACTAAAGCAAGCACAAAAGCAAAAAATCTTTTCATTCTAGTTTAATCTCCCTAGATGAAGACTTACTCAAGACAGTTAATTATAACAGATCAGACGAGATACTAACAGTGCCGGAGATGACCCTGCTTGAGGTAGCCACAGACGGCAGTTTATTTGCTAGCCGAAAGCCAGCTCATAAGGTGGCATAACCTGATTTGACAAAGCACACAGGAATGTGCGAACCTATAACTTGACGCATGAAGACAATAGAAACACGTAAGGTGCTGGGGCTTCATCCCAACGTTTTCTTCCTCGGCATCGTTAGCCTGCTCACCGATATCTCCAGCGAGATGATCTTCACTCTGGTGCCACTCTTTGTCACCAATGTCCTCGGCGCGGGGGCAATTGCCGTCGGTTTTATCGGCGGTGTCTCCGAAAGTTTTGACGCCATCTTCAGGATTTTCAGCGGGCGTATCAGCGACCGTTTTCGGAAGCGGAAGTTTCTCGCGGTCCTGGGCTACGGCATTTCCACGCTTGCCAAGCCGTTTATGCTCCTTGCCACGGTCTGGCAGGGAGTACTTGCCGTCCGCTTCGCCGACCGGCTGGGAAAGGGGATACGCAGCTCTCCCCGTGATGCCCTCATTGCCGATTCTGCCGAAGCCGGCGTAAGAGGGAAAAGCTTTGGGATCCACCGCGCCATGGACACCGCCGGGGCAGTGCTCGGTCTGGCGATTGCCGCGGTCATGATCTACCTGATTCAGGGAAACCGCCTTGTCCTGGGTCTTGAAGCCTACCGCTGGATCGTCATCGTAGGGGTAATACCGGCTGTCCTTGCGGTGCTCATCCTTGCTGCCTTCGTGCACGAAAGAAAACCGGCTGCGAAGGATGCCACATCCAGCACGGAAAAGTTAGCCGCCGAGCTGAAGCAGCCTTTCAGCATGAAATTCAAGCTCTTTCTGGTGCTGGTGGCGATTTTCAGCCTCGGTAACTCCAGCGACTTCTTCATCATCCTGAGGGCACAGGACCTGGGCAGTTCGGCGCTGGGGATAACCATAATGCTTGTCCTCTTCAATATTGTTTACGCTATTGTGGCCGCCCCGGCAGGCATTATCTCCGATAAACTGGGGCGCAAGCGGGTGATCGTTCTCGGCTGGATGATCTACGGGCTGGTCTATCTCGGGTTCGCCCTTGCGCAGCGGGGCTGGCAGGCATGGCTTCTCTTTGCCTGCTACGGCATCTACTACGGGATTACCGAGGGGGTTGCCCGTGCCTACGTGGCAGACCTTGTCCCCGCGGCAAGGCGCGGAACCGCCTACGGCTACTACCATGGAGTGGTGGGGCTGACATTGCTTCCGGCAAGTGTGCTTGCCGGCTGGCTCTGGGATACCGTAAGCCCGGCGGCACCGTTCTACCTGGGGGCGGGGCTGGCATTCGCGGCGATGGCCGGTATCATCATCCTGCTCAGAGAACCTTCCGGCTAAACACCTGAAAACGCGGCATGCCTGAGGGGGTACCCTACCGAATTATTCCAGCACGATATTGTCAATGAGGCGTGTCTTACCGATCTTCACCGCAAGCGATACCAGTGCCGGGGCGTTGATGCGGTGCATCTCCTTCAGCGTGTCGGGATGGGCAATGCTCACGTAGTTTATTTCCGCAACAAGCGGCTCTTTCCTGATAAGCCCGGTCATTTCACGGCGTATGGCCCCGGCATCCCTCTCGCCTTTTTCCCACATTTCTTTGGCCAGCATGAGCGAGCGGTAAAGCACCGTCGCCGCCCTGCGCTGTTCCGGCGAGAGATACACGTTGCGGCTGCTCATGGCAAGTCCGTCCGGTTCGCGCACCGTGGGGCAGCCAACAATCTCAAGGTTCATATTGAGGTCGGCCACCATTCTCCTGATGACAGCAAGTTGCTGGGCATCCTTCTGCCCGAAGTAGGCACGGGCAGGCTCCACGATATTGAAGAGCTTAGTGACCACCGTAGCTACCCCGCGGAAATGCCCCGGGCGTGCCGCCCCTTCAAGCCTATCAGCAATATCACCGGGGACAACCCAGGTATCAAAACCGTCCGGGTACATCTCGGCATCCGATGGCGCGAAGACAATGTCAGTGAAAGGCTCAAGCATACTGAGATCGCGCTCAAGATCGCGGGGATAAGTCTTGAAGTCCTCTTTGGGACCA
>JAOAEN010000224.1 GCA_026416775.1 Dehalococcoidales bacterium | reverse complement strand
GTTCGGAACTGCGCAGGTAGCATGCGGCGGCAAGCAGTAGAAAGGGCGTCGTGGGCAGGAGGGGCACGAAAATCCCGATAACCCCGATGGCACAGGATACCGTTCCCGCGGCAATGAGCAGGGGGCGGTGCAGTCTTAGAAAGGTATTTCTTGACATAAGCCAAATCTGCTAAACTTAATATAAGGCCCGGTGGACTCTATGGTCAAGGTAAAGAAGGTCACGAGGACGATTTCGGGGGTCACGCCCCTTGCGGTGATGACGGCGCCAAGCGGCTGTCCCGGAAGGTGCGTTTACTGCCCCACCTACCCCGATTCTCCCCAGAGCTACACGCCGCTTTCACCGGCGGTGCAACGTGCCCGCGTTTTTGATTACGATGCCCACCGGCAGGCGGTGGCGCGGCTCAGGACCTTTGCCGAGATGGGGCATCCCACCGATAAGGTTGAGCTCATCATCATGGGGGGGACCTTTCTTGCCCAGCCCGTGGACTACCAGTACCGGTTCATCAAGGAATGCTACGATGCCCTGAACGGGACGGTCTCCGCCTCGCTTGAGGAAGCACAGAAACGTAACGAGACCGCAGCCCACCGCTGCGTGGGGCTGTGCATTGAGACGCGCCCCGATTTCTGCGGGGAGGACGAGATCAGGCGTATGCTCGAGTTCGGCACCACGCGTGTTGAACTCGGGGTACAGATGCTTGATGATGAAGTCTACCGCACCGTCCGGCGAGGGCACACCGTGGAGGATGTCATCCGGGCGACGGGACGGCTGCGCGAGTATGGGTTCAAGGTGCATTACCACTGGATGCCGGGACTACCCGGCTCATCCCCGGAAAAAGACCTTGAGCTTTCGCGCCTTCTCTTTACCGATGAGCGTTTTCAGCCGGACGGGCTTAAGCTCTACCCCACGATGGTGGTGCGGGGCACCGAGCTTGAGCGATGGTACCATGAAGGGCGTTACCGCCCCTATGATGATGCCACCATGATAGACCTCACCATCCGTATCAAGACGCTTGTCCCCGGATACGTGCGTATCTCGCGGGTGCTGCGTGATATTCCCTCGGAGTTCATCGTTGCCGGGCTCAGGGACTCGCTGCGGGGGCTGGTCCGGGAGAAGATGAGGGAGATGGGGCTGAGCTGCCGGTGCATCCGTTGCCGCGAGTACGGGCATCGCGTCCGCGATGGCTGGCAGGTCGGTGAGCCACGTCTGGTCAGAACGGATTATACCGCCGCCGGGGGTAGGGAGGTCTTCCTTTCCTTTGAAGATGAGCGGGGCACGCTTTTCGCTATCCTGAGGCTGCGCCTTCAGAAAACCCCCGTGCCGGCGCTGGGCGGTAATTACCGTGCCGTCGTGAGGGAGCTTCACGTTTTTGGACCGGAAGTCCCGCTCAGCGGTGAGGTGCCGGGGGCAATCCAGCACCGGGGTCTGGGCAGGACCCTGCTTCAGGAAGCGGAACGCATCGCCCGTGAAGAGTTCGGGGCGGGGCGGCTTGCCATCCTCAGCGGCGTGGGTGCCAGGGAATACTACCGTGCCGAATGCGGCTATCGCGAGGAAGCCGGTTACATGGTCAAGGAACTGGAAAGACAGGGCTGAAGTCGCCCTGTCTTGTGGATTCGGAATTTATTGTGTCTTGCGGTCGGTCGCCGTTCCTTTCCTCACCCTGTCCCGTTCTCTGGTCTGGACGGTGGAAACCAGCGTGATCGCGGTAAGCAGGCCCACTAATGCTCTTTCCATGGCTGTCTCCCCTTTGTCTGTAACGGTTATTCTTTCATAGTTATAGAAGGGTGCAGACGCCACAGGGTTAGGGACAGGCCCGGCAAGAGTCGCCGAAAAAAGTCCTCTAGTATCTGCCCAGTTCTTCCAGCCTCTCGTCGCTGATGCCGAAGTGGTGGGCGATTTCGTGGCGGACGACGCGCTTTACCTCGGCGATGATTTCGGCTTCACTGTCGCAGACGGCTTCGATCGGTTTCTGGAAGATGGTGATCTTATCGGGGGGAACAAGGCTGTAGCCGTGGGTGCGCTCGGTAAGGGGGATGCCTTCGTAGAGACCGAGCAGAGTTTCGCCCCGTTTTCTCCTGAAGGTCCTGAGCTGCTCCCGTGTTGGCTCATCGGCAACAACGATGTCCACGTTTTCCAGCATTTCCCGGATGGCTTCGGGGAGTTCCTCAAGCGCCCGGGCAACAAGCCGGGAGAACTTTTCTCTGTCCATATCTTTAACCGTCCTGCACCCCGTCCTCGGGTCCTGT
>JAOAEN010000223.1 GCA_026416775.1 Dehalococcoidales bacterium | reverse complement strand
AGCTAAGAGGGGCTTCGCCCCTCTATACTCCCCTTCACATGGGATTGAGGTATTTCAATTAATGAAAGCTAAGAGGGGGTGAACCCTCTCTTTCACTCCCCATCAGGTGTTGAGGGTTCGGCTTCAGAAGTAGCAGGGAATGTCGGAGAGAAGGCGAAGTCGCTCTTTCCTGTGTTCATCTTCGCCTATTGGCAGCCCAGTTCCGGGGTGGCTTTAGGGGAAGCCCATCTTCCATGTGGACATACCGGCAGGTCAGCCTGTTTGGAGAGAGGCTTTCAAAGCGGAGCTTTGCCATCTTATCTTTCTGGGTGCGGGGAAAAACTCGGGCGAGGTGCCGATAACGGGGGTGAAACGAGCCTCGGAAGCCGTCAGCAGTTACTCAGTCCTTGGCGTCCCAGATGAAGAAAGAGGTGACCACCGAGATTGCCGTGACTGCATAGGCGGAAAAGAGGAACATCGAATTAAACCCGTAGCGCTCGATCAGGTCGCCCATGATGGGGGCGAAAATGGCCCCCGTGTACTGCATGGTGAAGTAGTAGATGCCGTAGATTGTGGCGCGGTAGCGGGGCGGCGACTGCCCCATGATGAAGACCTCGGTCACCGGCATGCGTATCGCCATGTTCAGCCCCATGAGGAAGAGGAGCAGGTAGAAACCTATCCCCATCGTGGCGCCCCTGATGCCGAAGATGACCAGCCCGCTGATGATGCTGGTGGCGATGATGACCCTGACGGTGCCGATGCGGTCGGAGATCCAGCCGCCGAGGATGGTACCACCGAAGACCCCCGGGAGGTAGAGGATGGACATGAGCATGGCGGCCCTCGGCTCGGAAACGGTGCGCGGCAGGTCCTGCATCATGACATCGGTCATGTAGATGCTTAGAAAGGCGTTGACCGACATCCCCGCCCCACCCCCGAGCACCATCATGATCATGTAGGCAATAAGCCGCCGCTTGTAGCCGGGCTGCGGCGGTTTATCTTCCACCGCCCTTTCCCTTGCCCGCTGGACGTGGGTCATCCCGCCGCGACGCGTCAGGTAGATGTAGAAGGCAAGCCCGAAGATGGCGGTGGGGACCGCCAACACGAGGAAGGGACCGCGCCAGCTCATCGCCGGCCAGAGCGACATCACCCCGCCGGCAATAAGGGGTGCGACGAAGAAGCTGGAATTACCGCCGAGGAGGTGTAAACCGAGTGCCCGGCCGCGCTTTTCCGGGTCGACGGAGGAAAGTATCAAGGGTGTGGATGCAGGGTGATAGCCGCCAGTTAAAATCCCCATCAGGATGAGGAAGATGAGGAGCATGATGTAGTTTGTTGATATGCCCACAAGGATGCCGCCCACCGCTACCCCCAGCGTGCCGAGGGTAATCATAAGCGCGGGGGAAAGCCGGTCGGCGAACCATCCTGCAGGCAGTTGCCCGGCGCCACCGGCAAGAGCGAACGAGGTGGTCACCCAGGCAGACTGCGGCAGACTCAACCCCAGCGTTGACCTTATGGCAGGAAGTAACGGGCTGGGAAGGGCGGTGAGCAGATGGTGCCCGAAGTGCGCCATGATAAACCACGGCAGCGAGCTTCGCATGAAAGAGCGGGGTTTGGATTCGGGCTGCGTAATGATAGTTTCCTTTCAAAGCCGCCCCCGTCGCCCCAGAAAGGCCGCGGGGCGCTCAGGCGGGCGGGAAAACCGAATACCTTTTTCAGTATTATACTACGCTTTTTACCATGACACAAATCGGCTTTGGCCGGGGTTTGGCGGCCTCTGGTTACTGTACCCGTTTCCTTTCGTCTCACCCTTTGCCTTACCTCTCCGGACGGGAGCAGCGGTGGCACGTAGCATTTACACGCCCAGCTATAATTGCTAAAATGACTTGATGGACCTTCAGCCCTTTAATTCTGGAGAAAAGCAGTATGGCAGATAGATACGTCCCGCAGGAAATAGAAAAAAAATGGCAGAAGCGCTGGGAAGCCGACCGCCTTTACGCGGCAAGAGAGGACGACCCGCGTCCCAAGTGGTACGCCCTGACGATGTTTCCCTATACCTCGGGTGATCTCCACATCGGCCACTGGTACAACAATGTCCCCGCCGATGTCTATGCGCGTTACAAGCGCATGCGCGGTTATAACGTGATGCACCCGATGGGCTTTGATGCCTTCGGGCTGCCGGCAGAAAACGCCGCCATCAAGAGGGGTATCCACCCGTTCAAGTGGACGATGCAGAATCTGTCTCTTATACACATCT
>JAOAEN010000222.1 GCA_026416775.1 Dehalococcoidales bacterium | reverse complement strand
CGAAGTTACCGTAAGGGTGAGGAGGGGGGTGGTGCATGCCTACTACGGCTCGGCAAAATACGACCCGCTTGAACCGGGAAATCCCCAGAGTATTGACCGGGGAGGGTGCATTTCCATCCTGACACCATCGCGCCTTCTCTCACGCAACGTTCCCGGCATGGCACCTAACTCGTGTCTCGTGGAAATAGAAAAATGGCAGGGAAATGCTTAACATAAACGGAGGGGAGTCATGGACACATTGATGGACATCATCAGGCGGCGCAAGAGCATCCGTCGCTATCAGAACAGGCCGCTGACGAAGGACATGGTCAATTCAATTCTCGAGGCAGCGCGCCATGCGCCGAGCGCCCGCAACCTACAGCCGCTGGAGTACAAGGTCATCACCAACCGGGAACTGATGCTCAAGCTTTCGGACGGCATCGCCCGGGCAATGCAGGCCGAAGGCATCCCCATGAAGGCACCGCCCGCCGGACGGCCCGACTTCTTCTACGGTGCCCCGCTTCTTATCATCGTCACGGCACCAAAGGACAATCCCTTCGCTGTGTCAGATGCGGCGCTTGCCGTGCAGAACGTCATGCTCTATGCAACATCAATCGGGCTGGGCTCGTGTTTCATCGGCATGGCAAAGCTCATTGAAAGGGATAAAGACCTCCTCAAGCTGCTCCATATTCCTGATACGATGAACATTGTGGCGGCAGTCATCTGCGGCTATCCCGACGAAGACCCGCCACCGAAGGAAAAGAGACTCAAGGCGGAGTTCTTTGAGTAAAGGCTATCGCCATACTGAGTTGGAGATATGGAGATACGCGGCCTATGGTAGTACGGAACGGTTTTCTTTCATGGCTTACCCTCTTCCGCCTTGGTGCGGTGGCACGGGGAGTTCTCCCCTTCCTGCTTGGGGTTTTCATCGCCTGGAGTCAGGGCTATGATATAAACGTGGCGGTGCTGCTCGTTTCCACTATAGCCGTCGCGCTTGTCATGCTGATGACCTTCCTCGTCAACGAGTACTACGATTACGACACCGATGTGATCAACAAGGATTACCACAGCCTGTCCGGGGGCAGCCGTGTGCTTGTCATGGGGCTTATCCCCAGACGATATGCCCTGATCGCCGCTTTTATCTGCTTTCTGCTTGCTGGTGCACTGGGGCTGCTCCTGCACTTCCATTACCGCACCGGTCCTCTCACATTGCCCCTTGGCATCCTGGCGGTCCTGATCGGCTATTTTTACACCGGTAAGCCCGTACAGCTTGCCTACCACGGCTGGGGTGAAATCGCCATCTGGTTTTCCTGTGGCTGGCTGGCAACGATGACCGGCTACTATCTCCAGACGGGACGCATGGACACGACGACCACCCTCGTCTCACTGCCCGGTGCCACCAGCGTTTTCCTTGTCATACTGATGAACGAGATACCCGATATCAAATCAGACAGGATGAGTGGCAAAAACAATCTTGCCGTCAGGCTGGGGACAGAAAGGTCAATTGTCCTCTATACTGTCCTGCTTCTCCTGTGCTACTTAAACATCGTCATCATCGCCTTCTTCGGCGTGCCGAAGATAAGTGCCATGCTTTCGGTGGTGTTGCTGCCGCTTATCATCTGGAACATCGTTACGCTGAAGAGGAAAGGACTGGCCAGCCGCAGGGCCCAGGAGGCAATGAGCCTGAGGACGATGCTCATTGACCACCTCATTACGATCATCTATGTCATCACTTTTATGGTTGAAGGTCTGGGCGGAGCCACGGTGCCGGTGGACAAGCTCATCGTCCTTGCGGTTGTCTTTATGGTGGTCTTTGCCCTAGAAGGGGTGAGTGTGCTTTGTTCCAAGCTCGTAACGGCCGCTGCGTGAAGCCGTTTTACAGTCCTCCCACGCTTCTCTTGCGGCAGGCAGCCAGCGCGCTGTACTTCGGGTATATTGCTGGCTGGAAAAAGCTTCCCCACTGGCTGGCTAAAGCCCGTAAAACGTTGCCCACGGCGGCGGGGGCTACCGGCATGGGCTGCATCGGGTTCCCCGTTCACCCGGTCTGGGAGGTCACCAGTACCTGCAATTTGAAATGTGCCCAGTGCCATGCCGGCTCAGGGAGACCGGCCGATGGTGAGCTTACCACCGAAGAAGGCAGGCGCCTGCTTGAAGGGATTGCCCGGATACCCGAGTTCCGCATGCTGGCGCTGGGTGGTGGTGAGCCTCTGGCACTGTCTCTTATACACATCT
>JAOAEN010000221.1 GCA_026416775.1 Dehalococcoidales bacterium | reverse complement strand
TAGAGGGGGTGAGCATGAGGAATCAGCCGGGGGCGGACAAAATTTGCCCATCTGAGAGGGGGATTAAGGGGGTGAGCTTGAAAAATCAACCAGATGCAGACCAAATCAACCTGTTTAATAGGAGAGACTAGGGGATGATTGTGGTAAATCACCCGGAAGCAGGCGGAACCAGCCACCCGGGCGGATTTATACGTTACCCCGTCGTATGCTATACTTATAAATGAGAGTAAAGTTTTTCCGTGCGTGAGGTGGTGAAATGCCTAGTATCTATCTAATTGACGTAACGAACCGAGACGGAGTGCAGACCGCCAAGCTCGGACTCTCCAAGCTGGAAAAAACGATGATCAATATCTACCTTGACGAAATGGGCGTTTTCCAGTCCGAGTTTGGTTTTCCCACGACACGTCATGAGACCTATTACCTGCAGGCCAATTTGGAAATGGTAGAAATGGGGATCCTCAAGCGGATCCGTCTTGGGGGCTGGATTAGGGCGATTGTGGAGGATGTGGAGACAACGTTCAGGCTTGTGCCCAAGATCAAACATCTCAACCTTTCCATATCCACGTCCGACCAGATGATCACCGGCAAATTCCAGGGCAGAAAAACGCGGAAAGACATCGTCAGGGACATGGTCGAGGCAGTGAAAGCTGCCCGTGCCCGCGGGGCGGAGACCATTGGCGTGAATGCCGAGGATGCCTCACGCACCGATCTTGGTTTTCTTATTGAGTTTGCCCTCGCTGCCAAAGAAGCCGGGGCGGACCGTTTCCGCTACTGCGATACCCTCGGCTACGATAACCCATTCACGATTTACGATACCTGCCGCAGGCTTGCCGAAGAGACCGGGATGCCGATTGAGCTTCACTGTCACGGTGACCTGGGCATGGCAGTTGCCAACTCCGTTGCCGGGGCAAAAGGGGTAATTGATGGCGGGCAGGATGCCTACATCAACACCACGATTAACGGCATCGGGGAAAGGGCCGGCAATGCCGACCTCATTGCGGTCATCCTTGCCGTGACCAAGTCAAAGGGCTTTGCCGAAAAGTACCGGCTTGCCGGGAATATCAGGCTTAATCTTGCCTCAAAGATTGCCAACTTCACGAGCTACGCCTTTTCCGTGCCCATCCCCATCAACCAGCCGGGCGTCGGTGCTAATGCCTTCGCCCATGCTTCGGGCATCCACGCTGATGGTGTCCTCAAAGACCCTCAGAACTACGAGCTTTACGGCTATGAAGAGCTGGGAAGGGGCGAGCCGATCAAGGTGGAGACCGGGCGCGAGATCATTACGGGTCAGTACACCGGCATTGCCGGCTTCCGCCACGTCATGGGCAAGCTGGACGTTTCATTTGAAGGCATGACACAGAAGGAGATCAACGATATCCTTGAGCTCGTCAGGTATGCCAACGTTGAGACGCACAAACCACTCGTTGAGGATGAGCTTCTCTTCATCGCCCGGTACCCCCAGATTGCCAAGAAGCTCCTGACGATGACACCGCTGGCGTACGACTGAGCTGGTGTAAATCAGCCCCGAGGTGGATATTGAGCGGAGAGCCATGGCAGCGCCCGAGGAAGTGCTGGTCATAAAGCCGATCGGTGTTGTCCGCAGCGCGGTGAAAGAGCCGACACGTGAAAAACACCCCGATCTCATCTCCGAGATCGTTATCGATGAAGCACTTGCCGAGGGACTGGATGATATTACCGATTTTTCCCACATCATTGTCCTCTGGTGGATCCATCGCTCACGCCGGCCCGCACCGCTTAAAGTGCACCCGCGGGGCAATCCTGAACATAAGCTGATGGGGGTCTTTGCCACCCGCTCTCCCGACCGGCCCAATCCCATCGGCAAGACGACGGTCAAACTCATTGAGCGCCGTAGGAACATCCTCAGGGTGCAGGGGCTGGATGCCATTGACGGCACCCCGGTAATTGATATCAAGCCCTATATCCCCGGCTACGATTCTGCTGAAGGTGCCACCGCACCGCCATGGGTCATCAAGGGATAGATAAGCTCCTTCAGTCCATCTACGAGAGGCTTTTCGCAAGGTACGGCGCCCAGCACTGGTGGCCGGCACGCGAACCCTTTGAGGTCATCGTCGGAGCTATCCTCACCCAGTCAACCGCCTGGACGAATGTGGAGAAGGCAATTGCCAGCCTCCGCAGGGCCGAGATGCTTTCGCCCCGAGCATTGCGCAGCCTGAGCGAGGAAGAGCTTGCCCGTATCATCCATCCCTGCGGCTACCACAACGTCAAGGCAAGGCGGCTCAGGGCTTTTGTCCAG
>JAOAEN010000220.1 GCA_026416775.1 Dehalococcoidales bacterium | reverse complement strand
CGGTCAACAAGGTCATCATCGTCGGCAACCTCGGCAAGGATCCCGAGACCCGCTATTCGCCGAACGGCGGCGCGATCTGCAACGTGCGGATCGCGACCACGCGCAACTGGAAGGACAAGGCCACCGGCAAGGTCCTGCGGGACAGCCAGAACCTTTAATAAGCAGAACCCGCCGGCAGAAGCCGGGTTAAGTAAACAGTAAACAAATGGGGGTCTCCCTTCCGGGAGACCCTTTTTTATGGTAAGCGACCGCATTTAAATAACGGTGCGGACTATATCCTATATCCCGAAAAGCTGTTTCTTCCGGTGGGCAAAGTAGTGCTGGGAGATAAAGTTGAGTGGCTTTCTGGCGGTGCTAAAGTTTTCGTGGAGCAGCCACAGGACACGCGAAAGGTCAAGGGCACGGGCGGATACCTGTTCGGCGGCAAGCCGGTAGAACTTCCTGCCATCCTCTTCATAGTCCTGTACTCCACGACGCCCCAGCTTCAGTTTTGGCTTTGCCGGAGATGGACCAGGGTAGCGGTAGTCAAACTGGGCATACTCGGGGAATATGCCGAGGATGAAGAGGCAGATATCGGCAATCCGCTTGTAGAAGGCAAAACGGTTTTCTTCATCGGTGGTCTCCGAAAGATGGCTCAGGGCATCGATGTCCATGTCGCTGAAGCGGAGCCGCCGCCAGATTCCCTTTTTCACCCTCACCGGGATGGTATAGCTCTCCGTCCTGGTAAAAGAGGCAAGCATGTCGGCGAGGTACTCCAGCACCGGCTCGCGGGAAAGCAGACCGATGACGGCAGCGGTATCAAAAACAGGCACCCGCTCCCCGCCGATTTTCTCCACGGTGTGGCTTGTCTTTTTCAGTTCTTCCAGTGTCCTTCTCAGGAGGACCTCAAAGTAGAGCGCGGGGGAGATCTTGAGGAACACTTCCTCATCGTCCATTACCCGGCGGAAGACCCTCTCATCGCCGATGACGGCCTTCCTGAAGTCGTCGTCGGTCTGGATCAACCTTTTCAGTCTTTCCCTGTCCGCCGACTCCGGTGCGGCTGCCCGCACGATAAAATCAAGGTCGCTTTCGGTTAGCTTCAGGCTCTCTAGGTTAAGTACCGGCATCCTCTCACCCCCTGCCGTCCGTTCCGCTAGAAAATTTTATCGCCCGTGTCCCGTGCTGACAAGAGGGGAGAAACACAGGGGGCACTTTTTCACCATCTCCGGTCTGGTGTAGAATAGACGGTGTAGCAAGCGGGGGAGGACATTCGGCAACGATGGCAAAGGACTATTACGAGATACTCGGCGTGCCGCGGAATGCCTCTGATGACGACATCAAGAAGGCCTACCGAAGGCTGGCAATGCAGTACCACCCTGACCGCAATCCGGGCAAAGAGAAATGGGCAAACGAGAAGTTCAAGGAAATCAACGAGGCTTTCAGCGTCCTCGGGGACCCGGAGAAACGCCGTCAGTACGACCAGTTCGGCACTGTCGGAGCGCCCGGCGATATCTTTTCCAGCCAGTACACAAGGGCGGGGTTTGAAGACCTCATCCAGGATTTCGGCAGTGCCGGACTTGGCTTTGATTTCCTCGACGAGGTTTTCGGGGATATCCTCCGGGGCAGGGGGGTCAGCTTTTCCTTCAAGCGCTTCAGCAGTCCCGATGGCGTCAGGTTCACCAGTTCGGGTGGCAGGATAAACCTTGAAGACCTTTTCCGGCAGGCACAGCAACAGCACTCCCAGGGGAGCCGGCGCGACGTGCGCTATGAGCTCACCATCAGCAAAGAGGAGGCCGAGAAGGGCACCCGCAAGGTCCTTACCCGTAACGGCAGGCGCCTTGAGGTGAAGATCCCGGCGGGGGTGAAGACCGGCACCGTCGTCCGCCTGAGCAATGCCCGCCGCATCACCGACGGTGAGGACGGTGATATCAACATCATCGTCAAAGTGAAGGGAAGCTAGCCGAACGCGCCTTTAAAGCCCGCGCAGGTACTCGGGGCGCAGCCGTGAGGCGTCCTTTGCCCGCAGGACATCTTCTATCTCCGCAAGCATCCTGTCCCTGTCCTGCGGAAGCCTGCCGCGGATAGCGAGGTAGTTTGAGGCATGCATGGAGCTGAAAAAACAGCTGCTAAAGCGGGCATTTTCCACAATCAGCTTCAACTCCTCAAGGAAGGCAAACGGCGAAAGGAGCTCGAAGTCGCCCTCACGCCACCTGTCGTAAAGCGGCGTGCCGGGGATGAGGGTCAGCGTGAGGGCTGTCTCTTATACACATCT
>JAOAEN010000021.1 GCA_026416775.1 Dehalococcoidales bacterium | reverse complement strand
GAGCGAGCTTGTTTCCGTTATCCATAAGTATGGCTGTCCTACCTTCATGCAGATGAACCATGACGGCCCGTGGCAGTCAAACCCGGTGAATGACCCCGACCCGCCGTTCAAAGGCCCGCCGATTGCAAGCTACCCGATGGTGCTGAAGGCAGAGCACGATTTCCACAACGAGATGCCCCGCCAGCTCACCGTTGAGGAGATTGAGACCCTCATCGACAAGTTCGCCAGTGCCGCGGTACGTGCCGCCAAGGCTGGCTTTGACGGGGTGGATATCAATGCGGCAAGCTCGCATCTTCTGCATAACTTCCTTTCACCGTTCTGGAACCGCCGCACCGATCAGTACGGTGGCACGCTGGAGAACCGCGCGCGCATCGTAACTTCAATCGTGAAGGAGATCAAGAAGCGTCTGGGAAATGACTTCCCCGTTTCCGTCTGTATCAACGCGGCGGAATACGGGCGCATCATTGGCATCCCGGATGAAAAGTGCCTCACCGCTGAAGACGCCCGGGGTACTGCCCGTCTCCTCGAGCGGGCGGGGGCAGATGCCCTGCACATCAGGAGCCACTGGCTGGGCTATCACGTTGCGGCGTACCTGCCCGATCTCCTTTTCTATCCCGAGCCGGTGATCCCGCCTGACAGGTTCCCGAAGGAATACAACATCCGCCTCCGCGGTGCCGGTGCTAATATTGAGCTTGCGGCGGGGATCAAGAAAGAGGTCTCCATCCCGGTGATGGTGGTGGGGAAGCTCAATCCCGAGCTTGGCGAAAGGGTCTTACGCGAGGGTAAGGCGGACTTCATCGCCATGACGCGCCGCCTTCAGGCAGATCCCGAGCTTCCCAATAAGGTCGCTAGAGGGGACCTCAAGGACATTGCCCCGTGCACTGCCTGCGAGAACTGCCTGGGGAGCCGGCGCTGCCGCATCAACCCCTTCATGGGCAAGGAGTACAACACCGTGGAAAAGGCAGCGCAGAAAAAGAAGGTGGTGGTGGTCGGAGCGGGGCCCGCCGGGCTGGAAGCGGCAAGGACAGCGGCACTGCGCGGTCATGAGGTGGTATTGTACGACAGGTCATCAAGGCTTGGCGGGCTTCTACCTATCGCCGCCATCGTCAAGGGCACCGAGCTGGAAGACCTTCCTGCCCTCATCGCCTATTTCCGCCGCCAGCTCAGAAAGCTCGGGGTTAAGGTGCGTCTGGGGAAAGAGGTGGGCGGGGCGGCGGTGGCCGCGGAAAAGCCGGATGCCGTCGTCGTGGCGACCGGGGGCAGGCAGTCCGTTCCGCATATCGCCGGTATTGACCATCCCAAGGTCGTGAGCAGTGCCGATCTCCACAGGAGGCTTAAGTTCCTCCTGCGCTTTATGGGCCCGGAGCTGTTGCGCTGGCTCACGAAATTCTACCTGCCCGTAGGCAGGAGGGTGGTGATCATCGGGGGGAGCATGCACGGCTGTGAGCTTGCCGAGTTCCTTGCCAAGCGCGGGCGCGAGGTCACCATCGTGGAAAAGTCGGAAAAGCTCGGGCAGGGCATGGTGGACGTCATCCAGGCGTATCTCTTTTCCTGGTTCCGCAGGAAGGGTGTGGTCATTGAGAGCGGGGTAAGGGAATACGTGGTGATCAACGATGCCGGGCTCACCATCATTGACCGCGAGGGCAGGAGACGGACCATCCCGGCGGACACCATCATCCCGGCGCAGCCGCTTGAGTCCGACCTTTCACTTTGCCACGAGCTTGAGGGAAAGGTGCCCGAGGTCTACGCCGTGGGCGATTGCCGGGAGCCGCTGCTCATTGCCGATGCCATCGGCACGGCACATCAGGTCGCCCGTAACATATGAAGGAGGGACACCTATGGTGGAGGACTATCGGAAATACCTTGTGGCAAGCCCGGCCTACGAGGTAACGCCGGGGATTGAAGTGCGGGGCAGACGCCCGGCGATGACGCTGATGAGCAGTAACCTGGTACCGGGCGTGAAAATGTATGTGGAGACGGGCTGGGTATTTGCCATGCCTGAGCCCAACCCCCACATCCACGAGCACACGCACGATTATGATGAGATTGTCATCCACCTCGGCACCGACCCTGAAAACCAGGAAGACCTCGGTGCCGAGATTGAATTCGTCGTCGGGGGACAGCCGCTTACCATCAATAAGACATCCGCCGTATTTGTGCCGAAGGGCGTACCCCACGGGCCTCTTATCTGGAAGAGCTTCCGTCGTCCGCATCTCGAGCTTACCATCATGATCGGTGCCGGCACCCTTGCCGAGGCTGACCCCGGCGGACACGAAAAGAGAAAGGAGAACAGGTGATGCCAGGCTGGGACAGGAAGTATTTCGTTACCGAGCTCAAGGATGTGGTCAGGGGTGCCCCGTGGACACCGAAGTTCGCGGATAACGAGGCAAGGCGGCTGCTCTCCCTCGACAGCGAGGTGCTCAAAGGCGCCTTCTACATGGAGACCGCCTGGTTTTTCCCCGGCGACTGGCCCAGGACCGCGGATGAGACGCGCACTATCAAGGCTCACCGCCATGACTACGATGAGGCGGTCGCCTGGGTGGGCACCGACCCCCACGACCCGTATAACCTCAACGGCGAGATTGAGTTCTGGATTGACGGCAGACCGAACGTCATCGACCGCAGCTTCATTGCCTTCATCCCGGCGGGTGTGGAACACGGCCCGATAAGGATACTAAAAATAGAAAAGCCGATGTTCCATTTCACCGCCGGCATGAGCAAATACTACCGGAAGTAGGCAGGCTATTTGTCTTCCGGGGCAAGGTGTTTTCCACCATCGGCGCTGCCCGGGCGTGTGCTGGCGAACTCGGGCCAGGGCATAAGGCAGAGGCCGGACATGGCGCACCTGCGCCCGCAGGCGATGCACCGGCGCTCGCTTTTCCGCCGCTTTTCCCCGTTCTTTTGTGATGCGTCCATCGGCGCTTTCGGCTCCTTTCTAAAAAAGAGCCTATCACCGGACAGGACTGCCTGCTATGACTGAAGTCGCACTGGTTGCCAGTTCTTCATGCCGTGAGAAAGGACAGAGCGCCCGCACTCATGAACGGTCCCTGTGCTTCAGATAAAGGCGGGGGCTGCCCGGGCGCTCTGTCCTTCTGGCGTACTATCGCGGCAATCGTTAGAACTTTACCACTTTGGGCGGGGCGCCGAAGGAGTTGATGGTCGCCACGACGTCCTTGAGGTAGAGGACCTGGGTATTGTCATCCGTTGCCGAGTACATTCCCTTGAGCTGGGGATAGGCATCAAGCATGCTCTGCTTGGCTTCCACGCGGTCATCGTTGACGGCAATTGCCTGCACGCGGATCCATTTCCCCTCTGCCATCCCGCAGATCTCGATCTTGGGGTTTTTCTTCATCTGCTTGGAGACGTCCTTCTTCTTCCCCGTCTGGATGTAGAGCTTGTTCTCAAACATGTGGATGGTCCCGAAGGGGCGTACCCTGGGCTGGTCGCCGTCCACCGTGGCGAGGTAATAGGTACCGCACTTCTTCAGAAACTCGTAGACCTCTTTCATTCCTTCCTGTCCTGCCATCAGATTACCTCCTCAATCTTTATATCTATTCGGCATTGTTATCTCTAGCATTTTATCACGGGCGGAAAGAAATACAAACTTGTGCCCTGTCCTAGCCGGTGCCGGGAAAGCGCCCGTGCAGAGCCCTTTCGAGCGCCCGGTGCATGTCCTCGGTGAACCGCCTGGANATTGCGGCAGCGGGCGCCATCATGTCGAAGGCATGGCAGCCGCCGGGGTAGACGTGGAGCTCGGTGGGGATGCCTTCGTTAATCAAGCGGCGCGCGTATTCAATATCTTCCTGGGCAAAGAGGTCAAGGTCGCCGACGCTGATGAATGCTGGCGGCAGTCCCTTGAGGACCGGAGCACGGGCAGCCGCGGCATAGTAGGGGATGTCGCTACCTCCTGGTTCCCTGCCGAGGTAGGCACGCCAGCCGATGCGGTTGCTCTGGCGTGTCCAGAAAAGGGCATCGGGGTGAGTTTCATCTGCCGGTGTGGTATTGCGGTCGTCAATCATGGGATAGATAAGCATCTGGAAGATGACCTTTACCTCTTTCCGGTCGCGTGCGAGCAGCGCAAGCCCGGCGGCAAGCCCACCGCCGGCACTGGCACCGCCGATGGCAAGGCGCCTGCCGTCAACACCGAGTTCGGCGGTGTGCGCGGCAAGCCACCTGAGGGCGGCATAGCAGTCCTCAAGCGGGGCGGGGTAGGGGTTTTCCGGCGCCAGGCGGTAGTCAACCGAAACGACAGCGCATCTGCCGGCAAGGGCAAGTCTCCGGCAGGTAAAATCTTCCTGCTCAATATCGCCGAGCATATAGCCGCCGCCGTGAATCCAGAGGATTGCCGGGAGTAACCCGGTCCCGTCTGCGGGGCGGTAGAGCCTTACCGGGACATCGGGGGCGCCCGGCGGGCCCGGTACTTTCCCGTCCGAGGCGGTAACACCGGGGATTTCGGGCATCATGGACTTCATGGCTTCGGTCATGCGCCGGGAATTTGCCCGTGCCGCAGGAAGGTTATCAAAGGACATCGGGAGCATCTGCTGTAAGGCTGCCCGGATCGGGGCTTTCAGCTCGGGGTCGAGGAACTCGGTAAGGTCGCGCATCGTATCCCACCTCGCTTTGCAGGTCTTACTCCGTCTATTATAACTGTCCTGCTTGTCTTGTGAAAGTGCATTTGTCTATAATTTAGTGTTACCCGGCATTGATGGCAGGCTATCTCCTGAGGTTTTCCCGGGGACATACCCGGTAAGCTTCGTCTTCGGAAAGGACACAACTTGGCAGAAGATGAGCATGGTGCCGGCGGGCAGCAGGAACCGCAGCACCGTGACTGGACAAAGGGCAGCATCGTCGGCAATCTCTGGTCGCTTGCCTGGCCGATGACGGTGAGCTCCAGTATCATGACGCTGGGGCCTTTCATTGATGCCATCTGGATCGGCAAGCTGGGCAGCGTCTCCATGGCAGGGGTAACCGTCTCCGGCACCGTCGTCATGCTCATCAATTCCCTCATCATGGGGCTTTTCACCGGGCTGAGGGCGATGGTTGCCCGCTTCGTCGGGGCGGGAGATGAGAAGCAGGCAAACCACGTTTCCCAGCAGGCTTTTGTCGTCGGGGTGCTGCTTTCGCTGGTGATGGCGGCAATCGGGCTCTTTTTTGCCGAGTCCATCCTGCGCCTCTGGAACCTTGAGCCGGAGGTCGTCGCGGCCGGGGCCGCCTACATGCGTATTGAGCTCATCGGCATGTTCACCATGTCCTTCGGGATGCTGGCGCAGAGCATCATGCATGCCTCGGGTGATGCCAGGACCCCGATGAAGATCTCGATCGGCGTGAGGCTTTTCCACATCCTGCTCTGTCCCTTCCTCATCTTCGGCTGGTGGGTTTTCCCGGAGCTGGGGGTAAGGGGGGCGGCACTTTCCTCGGTAATCTCGCAGGGTATCGGTGGGGCGATCGGGCTCTGGGTGCTTTTTACGGGCAGGACACGTCTCAGGCTTTCCCTGAGGAACTTCAGCTTTGACGGAAGCACCATCTGGCGGATGGTGAAGATCGGTATTCCGGCATCGCTGGGCGGGATCCACATGAACGTTGGCAATATCGTCTTCATGTGGTTCATCGCACCCTTCGGCACGCTGGCAATCGCCGGGCACATGCTCGTCTCCCGCGTGGACATGCTCATCCTCATGCCGGCGATGGGGCTGGGCGCGGCGGCGGGGGTGCTTGCCGCGCAGAACCTCGGGGCGATGCAGCCCGGGCGTGCCGAAAAAACGGCATGGACTGCCGTGGGGCTTTTTACCGCGCTCATGTTTGTCTTTTCCATCATCGTGCTCATCTGGGCGGGGTATATTGTTCTCCTCTTCAATGCCGAGCCCGACCTCATTGACCTGGCGGGGAAGTTCCTCAAGATCCAGACGGTGAGCTACATGTGCAACGGGCTGATGATGGTGATGATGAACGTGATGAACAGTGTGGGGGATACGCTCATCGCCTTCATCATTGACCTTGTCACCATGTGGGGCATCCGGGTGCCGCTTGCCGTGCTGCTGCCCCGTGTTGCCAATCTCGGTGTCTACGGCATCCGCTGGGCGCTGGTAGCGGATACCGTTTCTTCGGCGATCATCTTTATCATCTATTTCAAGAGCGGGCGCTGGAAGCGTAAGAAGATCTAGACGCATGCGCTAAAATATAGGGACGTGGAGATTTTTCTTGCGGGAGGTCTGATATGGATCTGAAGCTGAGGGATAAGGTTGCCCTGGTGACGGGGGCAGGCAGCCAGATCGGCTACGGGCATGCGATCTGCCTTACGCTTGCCGAGGAAGGCTGCGACGTGGTCTGTGCCGACCTTGACTACGACGGCGCGGTAAAGACGGCGCAGCAGGTGGCGGCGCTGGGAAGGCAATCCCTTGCCGTGAAGGTGGATATCACCAGGCAGGATGAAGTCGACCGCATGGTGGCGGGGGCGGTTGGGAAATTCGGCAGGATTGATATCCTGGTCAACAATGCCGGCGCCTCGAGCGCCCTGCGCCCCTTCATTGAAATGACGGAAGATGACTGGTATTTCGATATCCAGACCAACCTCATCGGGCACCTGCGCGTGACGCGTGCCGTCCTGCCCCACATGATCTCCCGCCGCTACGGGCGTATCATCAACGTCTCCGGCGGGCAGGGGTTTCCCACCATCTCCATCTACGGGGCGGCGAAGGGCGGGCTTGTCCAGTTCACAAAGGCGCTGGCACGCGAGGTTGCTCAATACGGCATCATCGTGAATGCCGTCGGCCCCGGGCTTGCCCGCACAGGGCTCGTCTGGCGTGCCCCCAAGGAGATGCTTGAGGAAGAGGAAAAAGCCTCGCTTTTAGGGAGGCTCTGTGAGCCGCGCGACCTTGCCCCGGTGGTGGCCTTTCTTGCCTCGGACAGGTGCAGTTACATGATCGGTCAGCTCGTCCAGCTTTCCGCCACCTAGCTCATCCGAGCACCGCCCACGGCTCCTCAAGCGGCGGCACGGGCACATCGATGAGCACCGGCTGGTCCGCGGCAAGTGCCTGTGAAAGTGCCTTACCCAGTTCCCGGGGAGTTTTTGCCCGCATGCCCGCCGCCCCGAAAGCCCGGGCGAATCTGACATAGTCCGGGTTGTGCAGGCGGTTACCGATGAACCTTGCCCCGAACTGGCGGCGCTGGATGTTGGTGACCGTGCCGTAGGCATCGTCGCGGAAGATGATGGCAATGGTGTTGATCTTCTCCTGCACCGCGGTGGCAAGCTCGGCTGAGGCATAAGCAAAGCCGCCGTCACCGCAGACGGCGACGACCGGTCTGCCGGGGTGGGCGACTTTGGCGCCCAGTGCCGTCGGGAAGGCAAAGCCGAGCGTACCGAAGTAGGCGGAATCGACGTAGGAGCAGGGGCGGTTCACGGGGTAGGCAAGGTCGCAGTAGTAGCCGATATTCGTGATGTCCGGGACGATGATGCCCTCATCGCCGATTGCCCCGTGGATGCTATCGATGATCCTGACCTGGAGCGGGGCAATGTCTTCAAGTTTGCGGCGCAGGGAAATGCGCACGCGGGCAATCTGGTCTTCCTTCCAGAGGCTGGCGCTCCTGCTTCCCAGCGATTCAAGGATCGCCTTCAGCGTGAGCTTCGCATCGGCGGAGATGCCGAGGTCAATGCGGTGGTTCCTACCGAGCTCGCCGCTGTCACAGTCCACCTGAATGACCCTGGCGGTGGGTCTGAGCTCAAGGCGGCTGTTACCTGAGGCACGCAGGCGGCTGCCGATGACAAGTACCGCATCCGCCCGGGCAAAAATGGGATTGCGCCAGAGGAAAAAGTTCCCCCCGTAAAACGGGTGGTTTACCGGGACCAGCCCCTGGGCTTCGGGGGTCATGATGACGGGGGCATGCAGCCTTTCGGCAAGTGCCCTGATCTCCCCGCCGACTTCGGCCTTGACCGCCCCGCGCCCGGCAAGGATGAGCGGGCGGCGTGCCCGCGTCAGGATCGCCACTGCTCTTTCAATTTCGGTGCCATCGGGCGGTATCGGCGGATACCTTTCGGTGCCGGGGAAAGCCATCTCCGCCTCCTTCGCCCACAGGTCATAGGGCACCTCAACGAAGGCGGGGCGCGGACGCTGCGTCTTGAGCTGCTTAAGCGCCTGGGCGACCAGGTCAGGGATATCTTCGGCGCGGACAGCCCGGGCGGCGTACTTGGTGATGGGGCGGAAAATGTCAAGCTGTTCGTCAAGCTCGTGCAGCACGCCGCGGTGAAAGCCGATGTTGAGGCTTTCCACCTGCCCGGAAATGACAAGCACTGGCGCCGAGGTGGCATAAGCGGTGCCGATGGCGGCCGTAATGTTGAGGGCGCCGGGGCCGGGGAGCACCATGGCGACGCCGATCTTCCCGGTGGTCATGGCATAGCCGAGCGCCATGTAGGCGGCGGTCTGCTCATGGCGGGGGGATATCCAGCGGATGTGCCCGTTGCGGTAGATGGCATCAACCGCATCCACCGTCTGCACGCCGGGGATCCCGAAGATGACATCCACACCTTCCTGCACCAGCAGCTTTACCATGGCTTCAGCACCGCTCATGTAGGGCATTGTCTTCCCTCCCCGTGATTTCCTGCCAGAATTATATTACAAAACCTTCGGGAAAGTAATCACCGCCGGATGTTTGAG
This sequence comes from Dehalococcoidales bacterium, assembly GCA_026416775.1. GTDB lineage: Bacteria > Chloroflexota > Dehalococcoidia > Dehalococcoidales > RBG-16-60-22 > JAOAEN01. The sequence goes on along the minus strand of JAOAEN010000021.1, from coordinate 2,332 downwards.
GGAGACGGATGCGATTTCCCGCAGACCTCGGGGCCCGTCTGGTGTTCTGGCTTTCGGTACCCGACTCCATACCCTGCCTCTCTAGCCGCAGGCGGGAGCTATCTATCCGGGAGCTCTACGTCCTTGCCTCGTAGCAGCGTATGCGGCGCATCCTGAGGATGACAAAGACCTCCCGTCCCACGGTGAGGTTCATCTCTTCGTAGATATAGGAAGGGACCTCAACCATGAGGGCTTTCTCCTTCACCTCCTCCCAAATCCTCACCGTGGTCCCCGCCGGGTTTATCGCCGTCACCACAGCCTGAAAGCCGTTCACGCTCAGGCCCGGCGGGCGTGTCTCCGAGATATAGATATGCCGCGGCAGGATAGCCACCTTGGCGACCCTGCCTGTCCCCTCGTGGGGCACGCTGAGCTTGAGCCCGCGGCAATCAACCTCCACCACCCCCTGCCCGAGCTGGCGGGAGGTATCACAGTCCAGGATATTCGGTGCCCCGATGAACTCCGCCACGCTTTCACTTCCGGGGTGAAAGAGCATCTCCTCCGGGGGCGCCACCTGCTGGACAACGCCCTTCTGGATGATGGCAACCCTGTCTGCCATCTGCAGCGCCTCCATAAGGTCATGGGTGATATGGACCGTGGTGAGGTGAAGCTGGCGGTGGATACGCTTGAGCTCAAGCCGCAATGACTTTGCTGTGCGCTGGTCGACCGCACTCAGAGGCTCATCAAGGAGGAGCACCCGCGGCGAGGTCGCCAGTGCCCTTGCCAGTGCCACACGCTGCTTTTCCCCGCCGCTCAGGGAGCGTGTATCGCGCCCGAGGAGATGGGCAATACCCAGTAGCCTGCCGAGCTCCTGTACCCGTGCGGAGATAGTGTCTGCCGTGCCATGGCGGAGCCTGATACCGAACGTGATGTTCCCCAGCACGTCCAGGAACGGGAAGAGCACATAGTCCTGCGGGACATAGCCGATGTTCCGTTCCTCGGGGGCAAGGCGGGTGATGTTCTGACCGTCCAGCCATATTTCCCCCCTTTTCACATGATGGAGTCCGGCAAGGCATTCCATGAGCACGGTCTTCCCCGCCCCGGAAGGTCCGAGGATGACGAAATATTCCCCGTCGTTGATGGTAAAGCTTATATCACGGAGATGGAACTCCCCGAGCCGCAGGGAAAGGTTTTTCACCTCAATCATAGCTGGTACCTTCTGCCGATGAGCTTCCTGATGACGAGCAGTGCAAACACGGCAATGAAGATCAGAATGAAGATCACCGCCACGGCTTTCGCCACATCCGCCGAGGCAAGGCTGAGGAAGATGGCCACGGGGAGTGTTTCCGTCTTCATCGTGGTGGCACCGGCAAGGGTAACCGTCGCCCCGAACTCACCGATGGCGCGCGCCCAGGTGAGCACAACCGAGGCAATCAGCCCGTCCCTCGCCATCGGTAGAACCACGCGGAAAAACGCCTCCGGTTTGCTGCAGCCGAGCGTCCGGGCGACCTGCTCGTAACGCGGGTCGATGCTGTCAAACGTGGACTTGAGCAGCCGCACCGCGAGTGCCGAGACCACCGTTACCTGCGCAAGCACGATACCGGGCTGGGCAAACACAAACCTTACCACGTTGTCGTTGATCGCCGCTCCGACCGGGGTGTTGAAAAAAACAAGCAGGATTGCGCCGAGCGCTACCGGCGAGATGACGATGGGCAGGTCAAGCAGGCTGTCCACGATGTCCTTGCCCGGGAAACGGAAGCGGGAAATCGCATAGGCCACGGGCACCGCGATGAGCAGCGAGATCACGGTGGCAATTGTGGCGGTGATGAGGCTCAGGCGGATGGCAAAAAGAATCTCCTCGGAGGTAAGCGCGCTCCAGAAGGTATGCCAGTCGGTGTACGAGAAGGCAGAGATGAGAATGCCGATGACGAAAACCGCCAGAATCACCAGGGCACTTGCCGTGGCGATGGCAAAAATCCTTTCTCCCCTTGCCCCTTTCAGGAAACCAGCCATGATGCCATCCCGTGCAAGCTATTGACCCGAGCGAAAGCTTTCCGGAAGTTCATATTCACCGCCGATTTCGGCACGGGGGGCAAATGCCCTCGCCGTGCTTTCATCCGCAATGTAGCCCCATTTCTGGAAGATTGCCTGCCCCCGCGCCGAGACGAGAAAGTCAAGAAACTCCCCGGCGGCTGCCCTCTGCTGCGTGAATTTCACCACCGCTGCCGGCACATAGGCAATCCGGGGGAGCTCCTCGGGCTTAAGGTAGACAACTTCAATACGCTCGGGGTCCCAGTGCTGAAAGACGTCCCAGCCGATCACCGCATCCACACTACCGAGCGAGATCAGCCCCGCC
>JAOAEN010000219.1 GCA_026416775.1 Dehalococcoidales bacterium | reverse complement strand
TGGTGTAGGTGGTGAGGCGTGTAAGCTGGCCGAGCACCGCCTTCTGCGTCTGTCCGAGATAGTGAAGAACTGCCCCCGCCGCCCTTACCGCAAGCGGTAGCCCATCGCAGCCGTAGCCTTCCAGAGTCGCCACGCCGAAGTGGTCAAGAAGGGTGCGACGGGCATTTTCCAGGTCAAAGCGGAAGCCTTCCAGCCGGGTGATATTGCCCGTAAACTGAAGATCCCCCGCCTCCAGCCCCTCGGGGGCGATAAGCTCCGCCGGGCTGAGTCTCTCAAGCTCGGCGCTCACCCGCGAAAGCGGTAGCTGGGTTACCGCAAACTCGCTCGTAGTGATGTCCACGCAGGCAATACCCGCGGCATCCTCTCCCACCACCAGCCCCGCAAGGTAGTTATTGCGCTTGCTTTCAAGAAGGGCCGGCTCAATGACCGTGCCCGGGGTTACCAGGCGCACCACATCACGCTCAAGCATTCCCTTTGTTTCACCGGGCCTGGTGAGCTGTTCACAGATCGCCACCCTGTAGCCGCGGCTGATGAGCCGGGCAAGATAGGACTCAAGTGCATGGTAGGGAATACCGGCAAGCGGCACTTTATTGCCCTTCCCCATCTCGCGCGACGTGAGCGCAATATCAAGCTCGCGGGACATGATAAAAGCATCATCATCAAACGTCTCGTAGAAGTCCCCGAGCCTGAAGAGGACGATGGCGCCGGGGTACTGGCTCTTGATGCGAAGGTACTGGCGGCGGACGGGAACGACCTCATCCTTCTTCATGGCAAGAATATTTTAGCTAAAAGCGGGAGATAAAAAAAGTAAAAAGAGAAAGGACCTGTCTTCCCCCGCCGGAAAAAGACAGGGGGCGGGCTACCACCGGTAACGACTGGCATGCGAACCCAAGTTAGTCCTGTCTCTTAAGCTCGCTCTGGCGCAGGCTGTTTAAGATGTACTGGATTTCCGTCGTCGTCAGACCGAAGCGGTGCAGGGTATGACGGATCATCTCAAGGCTGCCCTCGAAGAACGGGAGCACGATCTCGGTCACCCCAAGCCCTTTAAGCAGTTCAACATCGCTATCACGGTGCACCCTCGCCACAACATCAATCTTGGGGTTGATGCGGCGGGCATGGCGTATGGCAAGCTCCGTGGCGAGGCAGTCCGGCATCGTGCAGATAAGCACGCGGGCTTTATCAAGCTCGGCATGGGCGAGGATTTCGGGGTTACTGGCATCGCCGTAGATGCAGGGGATACCACGCTGTCTCAGCTCGGCAATGGCATTCGGCTCAAGCTCAATGACAAGGTAGGGAAACTTGAGCCTGTCCAGTACCCCGGCGATGCGCCTTCCGACCGTGCCGTAGCCGCAGATAACCGCATGGCGGCTGATGGCTTCCGTCCCCTTCAGGTTCACTTCATCGTCAACAATAAACCGCCGTGCAAACCACCGCCTCTGGCTCAGCCAGCGGTAAATGCGCGAGTTGAGGCCCATGAAGAAAGGGGTGAGCAGCATCGTGACGATGGCGGAAGCGATGGTCAGGTTGTAAAGGTGCTCCGGGAAGATACCTTCCCGCCATCCCATAAGGGCGAGGACAAAGCTGAACTCACCGATCTGCACGAGCCCCGTCCCCACCATGAGCACCGTCCGATGACCGTAGCCGAAAAGCCTCACGACCAGTGAGGCAATGATGAACTTGACAAGCATCACCGCCACAACGACAACGATCAGGGTAATCCAGTTATCGTGGATGAAGCCGAGGTTCGCCAGCATCCCGAGGGAAACGAAAAAGAGCGCCCCGAAGGCGTCACGCAGGGGCATGATATCGGCAAAGGCCTGCCGGGCATAACCGGACTGGCTGATGAGAAGCCCTGCGGCAAAGGCGCCCAGCGCCGCCGAAAGCCCGAAATAGTATGTCCCGAAAGCCGCCCCGAGGCACACGACCACGACCGTCAGCAGGAAAAGCTCGCGGTTGCGCTGCCCCGCCACCCGCTTCATCAGCCACGGCATGCCCCAGTAACCGACGGTAAGCATCAGCGCAACAAACCCGATGGCCTTTGCCAGGGCGATCCCGAGCGTGATACCGAGCGTCTCCTCATCGCCGCCGAGTGCCGGCAGCAGCGCCATCAGCGGCACCACGCTCAGGTCCTGAATGAGCAGTATCCCGAGCATGATACGCCCGTAAACAGTATCCATCTCACCACGGTCCATGAGGAGCTTCAGGACGACCATGGTACTGCTCATGGCAATGATAAACCCGAAGAATACCGCCCCGGTGAGACTCAGGCCAACACCCCACCCCAGCC
>JAOAEN010000218.1 GCA_026416775.1 Dehalococcoidales bacterium | reverse complement strand
ACATTATTGCATCGGCCTGTATCTCGGGGTAAAATGGCATCAAATGAGGAAGGTTACCGTCAACCTCGGCCAGCGCAGCTACGCAATGCATATCGGCGAGGGGCTGCTCCGGAAGACAGGCCACTGGCTTAAGGAAAGAGGGTTTTCCGCCAAAGCGGTGATCATCACCGATAGCACAGTCCGCCCGCTTTACGGCGAGACTGTCTTTAGGAGCCTGGAAGAAAGCGGATTTACCGCCGCCACCTTTGAGGTGCCTGCCGGAGAAGGCTCCAAAACGCTTGCCAGTGCCGCCGCGCTTTATGACAGGCTTGTTGAATTTGGCGCCGAAAGGACGACCCCTGTCCTGGCGCTGGGGGGCGGAGTTATCGGCGACCTTGCCGGCTTTACCGCAGCGACCTACATGCGCGGCCTTCCGCTCGTGCAGTTACCGACGACACTCCTTGCCATGGTGGATGCCAGCATCGGAGGGAAGACCGCGGTGGACCACGGAAAGCTCAAGAACATCATCGGCGTTTTTCACCAGCCGGCTATGGTCATCGCGGACACGCTGACCCTGAAAACGCTCCCCCGCGATGAGGTCATCAACGGGCTTGCCGAGGTGATCAAGAGTGCACTCATCCGCAGCCGCAGGCTCTTTGAATTCCTTGAAAGCAACACAGGCCAGATAACGGGGCTTGAGGGTGCAGCACTTGAAAGCGTCATCGGCGCTTCCGCCCGCATCAAGGCGGAGATCGTCGCCAGGGACGAGAGGGAGGAGAACCTGCGCGCCCTGCTGAACTACGGGCATACCGTTGGCCATGCCATTGAAGCCGCATCTGACTTTGCCATCAGGCACGGGCAGGCGGTTGCCATCGGCATGGTGGCGGAGGCGGAGATCGCCCATCGCCTGGGGTCTCTCCGCACAGACGAGCTGGAACGGCTGAAGAACCTTATTCGGTCTTACGGGCTTCCCGTCCGGATACCCGAGCTTGATGCAGACGCCGTGATGAACGCCATGCAGCATGATAAGAAAGTAAAGGCAGCAAAGCTCAGGATCGTCCTGCTCAGGACAATCGGCAGCGCTTTCCTGAGCGATGGCGTTGACCCTGCCCTCGTGAGGGAGGTACTCTTTGGCAAGACCTAAGCCACGCATCTGTACCGTGATCACCGGCAAAGATAGCGAAGCCATAGCAAAAGCCACGGCGCTGACCGATTTCTTTGAGGTGCGCATTGATATGATCGGGCAGGGCTGGTGGGAGCTCGCCCGCCGCCTCAAAAAGCCCTGGGTTGCCTGCAACCGCCGTCCCGAAGAGGGGGGAAGATGGCAGGGGGGCGAGCGGGAAAGGATAAGGGAGCTCCTCGTGGCGCTGGAATACGGGGCGGAGATCATTGACCTTGAGCTTGCCACGCCCAACCTTGAAAGCATCATCCGCGAGCTCAAGGGCAAGGTGGAATGCCTGCTTTCCTACCATAACCCCACCACGACCCCACCGCTCATCGAACTGAAGGAGACCGTGAGAAGGCAGCTTGACTCGGGTGCCGATATCTGCAAGGTGGTGACCACCGCCCGCACCGCCACCGATAACCTCACCATACTTACCCTGATCAGGGAATTCCCGAAAAACAGGATCGTCGCCTTTGCCATGGGGAAAGAGGGCGTCATCTCGCGCGTCCTTTCACCGCTTGCGGGGGGCTATTTCACCTACGCCTCGCTCGGAGAGGGCATGGAATCGGCGGAAGGGCAGCTAACGGTTGCCCAGCTCAAGAGGCTCTACGAGACGCTGGAAGATGATTGAGATAAAGGGGACGACAAAGGTCTGTGCCCTGATCGGCGAGCCGGTGGAACATTCCGCATCACCGGAAATGCACAACGCCGCCTTCAGGAAACTGGGGCTGGACTACGTGTATGTCGCCTTCAGGGTAAAAAGGGAGGACCTGCCCCGGGCGGTGGCGGGGCTGCGTGCCCTGAATGTAAAGGGCTTTAACGTCACCATCCCCCACAAGGTGGAGGTGGTGTCCCTGCTTGATAAAGTTGACCCGCTGGCCGAGAAAATCGGGGCGGTAAACACGGTGGTCAATGAAGATGGCAGGCTCACCGGCTACAACACCGACGCCGAAGGCTTTCTCAAGGCGCTCACCGCCCGCGAGGTCACCCTCGAAGGGAAAACGGTCGTCATCCTGGGGGCAGGCGGAGCGGCGCGGGCGATAGGTTATATCCTCGCCGAAAGGGGGACAAGGCTCATCATCCTCAACCGCCATCCCGAAAAGGCACGGGAACTTGCCACCATCATTGGGAAAGGCACCGGCGCCGGGATAGAGGCAGGTAGCCTTGAGC
>JAOAEN010000217.1 GCA_026416775.1 Dehalococcoidales bacterium | reverse complement strand
GCGGTTATAGAATTTCCCCGTGAGCCAGCCCTCCCGCCAGAAAGTAATCGTCGGCATGCCGGCTTACAACGAAGCCAGATACATCGGCACCCTCATTCTCAAAGCAAAGCAGTATGCCGATGAGGTCATCGTCGTTGATGACGGCAGCACCGACGGCACGGCTGAAGTCGCCCGCCTTGCCGGGGCGGTGGTGCTGCGCCATGAGGCAAACCGGGGATACGGCGCCAGCATCCGGCACCTCCTTGCTGCGGCGGGGGAAAGACAGGCGGACATCCTCGTTACCATGGATGCCGATGCCCAGCACAACCCTGATGAAATCCCCCACCTGCTGCACGCCCTCGGGGAAGCCGATATCGTCATCGGCTCAAGGATGATGCGGCAAAACCGCATTTCCGCCTTCCGCCGCCTCGGGCAGAAGGTGCTCACCGCCCTCACCGGCGTTGCCTCGCGAAGGCGTCTTACCGATACTGAGTCCGGCTTCCGGGCGTATTCCCGCCGTGCGCTCACGACCCTTGAGCTCAAAGAGAGCGGCATGGCGGTATCCTCCGAGATCGTTACCGAGGCCGCCGCCAAAGGTCTGAGAATTGCCGAGGTGCCCATCTCGGTCACCTACGGGAAGGACACCTCCACCCTCAACCCCGTCCGCCACGGGATGGGTGTCCTCAACCGTATCCTCGTCATGATCTCCGAAAGGCGACCGCTCCTCTTCTTCAGCCTCGGGGGAGGCATCTTCCTCGCCCTCGGGCTTGCCGCGGGCATCACCGTCATCCGCCTCTATTACTTCAGCACCCGCGTCCTCGCCACGGGGCTGGCGCTCATCTCCATCCTCTGCATCACCGTGGGGATGCTTTCCATCTTCACCGGTATCATCCTGAATGTCATCACGAGGCGGATAGAGGGAAGAAGATAGAAGGCGGTTTTTGCGCCTTCTGCGGACACCGGCACTACCGCCGCGCGGATTACTCAAACCAGCAGCCAAAATGCCCGCCTCCTGCGGAATTTGCCGACCTTCCCGCGCAGAGCGGTTGCACCGCGGGGCTTTTTCTGCTATTCTTTTCTACAAACCATTTACAGGCTCGGGCTATGGTGTCACGAATTAGAGCCATCGTAACTGCCGTCGTTCTCGCCCTCGTGCTCGGCTGCGGGCTCGGAGGCTGCCGTGAAAACCCCGCCCGTCACAGTGGGAAACCGGACGTGGACATCTTTGATACCAGCCGCGTCGCCACCGTGCGCATCGAGATGGACGAAAAGGACTGGCAGTACTGCCTCACCCACGCCTTCGAGGAGAGCTACGTGCCGGCAAACTTCTGGCTGGACGGTGAGCTCGTGCCCTTCGTTGCCGTGAGACCGAAGGGTAATTCCTCGCTGGGGCAGGCGGTCGCCTGGAACAGCCCGCGGCTGCCGCTCGCGGTGGACTTCAACTTTTTCAACCGGGCGCGTTCCCTGCACGGCGTGAAGAAGGTCTTCCTCAACAACGGCTGGAGCGACCCCACCCTGATGCGCGAGGTGCTTGCCTACGAGATCTTCGCCCGGATGGGGATGCCCACCCCGCGCAGCACCTTCGTTGACCTCTGGGTGAACGATAGCCACCTCGGCGTCTACACCATGACCGAGATGGTGGATGCCACCTTCCTGCGCCGGCATTTTGCCGATCCGAACGGCAACCTCTATAAGCCGGAGCTTGTCTCGGCAAGGCTGGACTGGACGGAAAAGGACGCCTATACCCCGCTCGGCTTCATGGGCATGCCGATGCCGGAGACACCGCGCCACGACCCGGTCCTCTACACGAACCTCGGCGGGGCACCGCTCCTGCACATCCTCAAGACGCTGGGCAGGGAAGACACGGTGGCAGCCTACGAGCCGGTCCCGCCGGCACAGGGCAACGCGGTGCGCGGGCTTCCCGCGGCATACTTTCCGCGCAACCGCCTCGACGGCATGATGCTCAAGACCAACGAGAACAACCCCGACCACAGCGCCCTTTTCAGGTTCCTTGAGGTCCTCAACAACGAGCCGGACGAGACGTTCGTTCAGGAAATTGAGAAGGTGCTTGACGTGGACCAGGTGCTGCGGTTCATTGCGGTCTCCTGCGTCATCGTCCACCTTGATAACTACATCGGCGCCGGGCACAACAACTACATCTATGAAGCCGGAGGAAAGTTCACCGTCATCCCCTGGGATACCAACATGGCATTCGGCACCTTTAGCCAGGGCATCCGCAAGGACGGTCTTATCAACTTCTACATTGATGAGCCCACGGCGGGACCGGTAAAGCGCTACCCCCTCGTCTACCGGCTGCTGTCCCAGCCCGCCTATAAGG
>JAOAEN010000216.1 GCA_026416775.1 Dehalococcoidales bacterium | reverse complement strand
GGTATAGACCGCCTGCATGGCGGTACCCCCAGGGATGGGCAGTGAAAGCTGTATGAGCAGCCGTGACACCTTTTCCGAAGCAAGAACGTTATTATCAGGGTGATGGACCTGGCGCATGTTGACAGGACCTCTCACTTTACTAGCCCGTGATGCCCGCACCCGGTGACATGCCTCCCATCCCCGGCGGAGGGAAGGGCTTTCCCGCCATCTGTGGGGCTATTTGTCCCGAAGCCGCCCGGCGGAATTCTCTGAAGATCGGGATGAGCAGGACCATTGTCAGGACAAGGGCAAAAAAGTCAGATACCGGAAAGGCAAGGAACACACCGTTCAGACCGAGAAGCCGCGGCATGATGAGCACCGCCGGGATGAGGAAAATAATGGGGCGGGCACTGGCGGTGATGAACGCCTGCACCGCCTTCCCGAGGGAGAGAAAAGACGACGAACCGACCATGACCAGCCCCATGATGGGCATGCTCCAGAAAACGAGGCGGGAGACATTGACGCCCGCGCTGACCAGAGCGGGGTCGGTATTGAAGATCTTGATAAGCGGCCCGGGAATGCCGAAAACGATTGAGAAGGCAAGGATGCTCAGCACGCTTGAGGAGACGGCGGCGATCCGGAACGTCTTGAGCGCAAGGGCAAAACGCCGTGCCCCGTAGTTGAAGCCGAGGATGGGCTGTGCCCCCTGCCCGACGACCATCGCCGGCATGGTGGCGAACATCATGATCCGCTGGATGATGCCGAAGGCTGAAAGGTAGATGTCCCCGCCGTATGTTACCACCTGCCGGAGGAGGAACATGGCGGAGGCACTGCTCGCCACGGTCTGGACAAAACCGGAAATGCCGAGGGAAAACATCGGCCTGAGGATGCTCCCCTCCAGCCGCAGGTTGCGGAAACGGAACTTGAGATAGCTTGAACCGGAGGTGTAATAGCTCACCATGTAGATGAGTGCCGCAAACTGGGCGATGACGGTGCCCAGCGCCGCACCGATAACACCCATCTTCATCCAGATGATGAAAATGGCATCAAGGATGATGTTGATAACCGCCCCGGCGATATTGGCAATCATCCCCACCCGGGCGTTGCCCTCGGCACGGATGAAGTTGAGGAGTGTCATCCCAAGCAGGTTGATGAACGTGGCGCTGACGATGATCACGAGGTATTCCCGGGCATAGGGGAGCACGTCGGCCGAGGCACCGATCAGGCGCAAAAAACCGTTGATGTTCGGCAGGATCACCGCGGTAACGACCACGGAGATGATCATGATACAGGCAACGCCGTTACCCAGCGTGCGCTCTGCGCGCTCCGTCTCACCGGCGCCGATGGAACGGGAGATGATCGAGGTGCCTCCCATGCCCACCATCATCCCCATGCCCATGAAGATCATCTGCACGGGGAAGCAGATGGAAAGGCCGGCAATCGCCAGCGGACCGATGGGATTACCGAGCTTATCAACGGCATGACCGATGAAAATCGTGTTCACGACGTTGTAAAGGGTCTGGACAAACATCCCCATGAACGCCGGCAGGGAAAGCTGGACGAGGAGCCAGCCAATCCGGTCGGTATCCATGATGTTGCGTTCCTGGCTCATCCCAGGGGCACCGGGCATCTTCATACGGGTAACCTTTCCACCAAGAACCGGTCGGCTACTGGAGCTTGAAGAGGATATCCCGCAGGTTCCTCAAGGAATCGTAAAGGGTCTCAAGCTCCTTATCGGTAAGGATGGCCATGTTCTCCCTCACCGCATTGATGACGAGGTTGTCCTGCTCGTCAAGAAATTTTCTTCCCTTCTCGGTAAGGGAGATGTTGAGAGTGCGCCGGTCATTCGGGTCAATTTCCCTCTGGACAAGCCCCAGCTCGACCAGCTTGTCGATAAGGTAGGTCATCTGGGCTTTGGCGATAAGCAGCTTGTCTCCGATCTCCGCGGGGTGCTGCGTTCCTTTCTCTTTGAGAAAATGCATGATCTCAAAATGGAGCAGCTTTATGTCCACATCAGTATCCGCCAGCGTCGTAACGAGCTTGCGGCGAATGAGGCGGAAGATAAGCGGCGGTACCGAAAGCAGATCAAACGCTATCTTTCCCAGGATCTCGCGGCGCATCGTCATCCTTCCGTGAAGCCGGGGTTTTTGGTAAAAAAATGATACAGTTTATTTCCTGAACAGTATATATTATAAACCACTTTTGCCCCGGAAGCAACACCCGTAACGGAGACTTTAGTCCTATATTTCTTCGCCGCAAACCTTTATAATAGACAAACAAAGGAGACAAATGGGAAGGACACATGTTGCCGGGAAGGACAAGGGCAGAGTCATGCTCCTGTCTCTTATA
>JAOAEN010000215.1 GCA_026416775.1 Dehalococcoidales bacterium | reverse complement strand
CAGATTGAAGGGGGATTTTCCAGCATCGGGCAAAGCGGTTCTGCTTAAGTCCTATCTTCAGGCGCAAATGACAGCGGGCTTCGTGTGGTATCTCCGGGTGAAGGTAGGAACTGTGACTGGGCGGGTGCCGGCGGATAATAAGAGCAGACGGGGCTTTTTACGGTCTTCCGCCAGAGAGGCCCAGAGCGGTGATGATTTCTGCAGGCTCCATGCCGCTTACGGCAACGATCTTGTCCCTTGAAAGGTGCCCCTTCACGATAGTAACGGCGGACTTCCTCACCCCGAGCCTTGCGCTCAAAAAACCAATGAGTGCCTCGTTGGCTCTGCCCCGGGATGGCGGGGCTGCCACCTTCAGGTAAAGCACGCCGTCCTTGAAGGCAATGGCCTCGCTGCACCGGGCGGACGGGCTTACATGCACCGAAAGGTAGCGCTTTTGTGCGGTGGTGTCCTGCTCCATCTGTGGTATCTACGGCAATCGGGCTAGTCCTGGCCCGGGCGGTTGCCGAGGAGTGAGGCGATGGCGCCGAGGAAGAGGATGATGGCAAGATAGAACCAGAATTCCCAGGTGAACTTGGCACTCAGGATGGGGGTTGGCGAGACCTCGAGGATGCTGACGATACCGAGTGCCGCGGCGATTGCTCCGATTCCGGCGAGGATCGACGCAAGTAAACCCATGGCGTATACCTCCTAGTGTTTCTGTCCCTCCGGGGGGTTGTGGTATATTATGAGTGTATTCCTGCTTGGAGATAATATAGCATGAAACTTGCGAATAATCTATACATGTACCCGGAACAGGGCATGTTTGACGCTAACACCTATGTGATCACGGGGAGCCCCGGCATCATCATTGACCCGGGAAATGCGGACTTTCTCGAGTCCCGGCTTGAGGCGATGCGCGAGGATAGGATTGACCCGAGGGATATCGGCATTATCGTCAACACCCATCTCCACCTTGACCATTACGGGGCGGACGAACCTTTCCGTGAGGTCTCCGGGGCAAAGATCTATCTCCATCCCGTACAGAAGGAGAACTACCGGCTTGTCGTGATTGACGGGACGCGCCTGCTCGGCATGGAGCCGGTGGAGTTCAGGGAAGACGGCATCCTCACCGGTAGCGTTATCCGCAACGATGCGGTGAGCCTTGAGATGCTGCCATCGCCGGGGCACTCCCCGGACTGCATCTGTTTCTACGATAGAGAAAACAGGGTGCTCATCTGCGGCGATGTCATTTTTGAGATGAATACCGGGCGCACCGATCTCCTCGGCGGCAGCGGCGACGAGCTCAGGGCATCCATTGATAACCTTGCCCGCCTTGATATTGAACTGCTTCTTCCGGGGCATATGTCCATTGTGAGCGGCAGAGACCGGGTTATGGCGAACTTCGACTTTATCCGACGGGAGATCTTTCCCTGGCTGTGAGGCGGACAGTCATGCCGGGCATTCAGCGAGAAATCGGCAAACTCCTGCGACGTAAGGGGCTTACCCTGGGGGTGGTGGAGTCCGCCACCGGGGGGCTGATTTCCCATCTCATTACCAGCGTCCCCGGCAGCTCCGACTACTTCAAGGGCGCGGTGGTCTCATACAGTAATGAGGTCAAGAGTCAGCTCGTGCGGGTGAGGGCTGCCACGCTTAAAAAATACGGGGCGGTCTCGGCGCCGGTGGCGGAAGAGATGGCTTCGGGCGGAAAGAAAGTGCTCGGCGTGGACATCTGTCTTGCCGATACCGGTATCGCCGGTCCGGGCGGGGCGACCCCGGGCAAACCGGTGGGGCTCTTCTACCTCGGGCTTGCCCACGAAGGGGGCGTTTTCAGCCGCCGCCTTGAGCTTAAAGGGAGCCGCGCCGAAAACAAGCTGGCGGCGGCAAGGGCCGCCCTTGCGTGGCTCAGGGAATACCTGCTTGCGCGGGAAGCGAAATCATCCGACTGAAGTACCCACGCTCGCTAGCGTGCAGCAAGACTGAGCTGCCTGATATCTTCTGCTGTAATGTAGCCGGTCGGTCTATCGTTTTCGTCCAGCACCACGGTCACGGAGACATTTTCCTCGCCCATCACTTCGCCCGCCGCACGGACGCTTATCGCATCGCGCATCACCAGGGCAGCATTCCGCACGGCCCCGAAGTTATGCCCATCCTGAAGGGTACGGGCTGCCTCGCCCGCGGGAAGCCGCAGGATGCCTTCGTAATCAGCCCCCTCCATCATCTTCCGGCTGATGAAGCGGTAGATGGCTTCTGCGGACAGCACGCAGGCAAACCTGTCATCCTCATCCAGCACCACGGCAAAGCTTCTTTCTCTGCGCTCGGCAAGCCAGCCAAGGACTACGCCGAGGCTCTCACTC
>JAOAEN010000214.1 GCA_026416775.1 Dehalococcoidales bacterium | reverse complement strand
CTTCGGCACCACACCATTGGGGTCAAATGTCTCATTGATCTTCTGCAGCCAGTAGGTGTAATTGGAGACGCGCGGCCCCACCACCTCCGGTGGCAGCCCCATCGGGATGGCGAAGCATCCCTCCAGAGCCCTCATGTTCGTCTCCCTCCGCCACTCCGCCATGGCCTTGGCGGCATCGGGATGAGCGGTAGGACGGTAGAAAATCTCCGATTTCCCGAGATGTCCATGTTCAACCCCCCACCCGAAGCAGCCGAAGAAAGCAGCACCGTCGTCCATGGCCAGACCCTTCTCTATCAGCGCCCCCTTCCTCTGTCCGGCTTCCTGCAGCCATTTCATCGTAAGGTCCCTCTGCCCCATCACCGCAAAGCCTCCCCACGATGAACCACCGATACGGAACGTTTCCCTGATGGAAGCGCTGACCCTGATGCACTGGCATAAAAGGGTCCCGGCAGTTTTGGGGTCTTCCACCGCCTTCAGGGACTCCCCGCCCGCTTCACTGACGATCCGCTCGAGCACCATCCGGTTGTATTCAAACTCATCGGAAGAATGCCCACCGATGATAACCAAAAAACCGGGCCCCTTAACCTCTTTTCTCAGCCGCTCAAACGTCCTGATATCTTCCTCATTACTTGCTGATATGTTTGATGACACCATTGCTATGTTGAAACACATGACTTCATAGGAAATCTCATTTTCCCCTATTTTCAGCTCCGCCTCGTACATCTTCTCCACGGACGGGAAGCTATAGTACCGCACCATCATGTTCGCCGGGATCTGGCTCAAGGTATAGTTTGGCGAAATCCCCTCTATCGGGAACTCGGTCGGGCCGGGCCAGGGGTAGACCTTCTGCGCCGCCTTGGTGAGCACCCCGGGGGTTACCCCCGGCGGGACGGTGCCGCTGATCATGGCCCTCAGGGAAGGACCGGGGCCATCGCCGCAGAACCATTCGCCCGAGTCCCCGAGCGAACCCAGCCGGATAATTTCGCCCGCGGGAGTTACCCATTCCACCGCCAGATAGTTGCGGTCGTCCCCGCTGGTGGTCTGGTCCATGTGCCCGTGCCCCTTGAGGATCGCTGAGCCGTTGGAACCCGCCCCCTTGATGTTACAGTTCAAACCCCTCTTCATAAGTTCAGCCTGGAGCTGGGCGTTGATGACATACGGCTCAACCACGGCATACATGTTTTTCTCGTTGATCTCAATAATGCGGTTCATCCTCCTTAAGTCCATCAGGATGATACCCTTGGGGAACATCCCCATCCAGCCCACCGATACTGAGGCAAACGGTATTTTATGCCGGTTGCACAGCTTGACCACCGCCTGGACCTCCGCGGTATTTCCCGGAAGAACTACGGCGGCAAACTCGGTATTATAGTATGCCGGCATGATCGCCGGGTCATCGCAGATGTTTTCCGGTCCGACCACATCCTCAAACTGCCGGTATATTTCCCTGTTTATCGCCATGATGCATCAACCCCCTTTTTGTATTGCCTTTCCACAGGCACAATGACGTCACAGACCTTCATATTCCTGCCGTTTTCCCGGCGGCTCCACCGGACGCGTGTGCCCACATCACACCTACATGATGAACAATCTCTATCGCATCGTATGCCGCCCCTGTAATCTCCAAGTGCCATTTTCACTTTCTCCCGGGTCTGCGTATAGCAAGCCCGCACTGCCCCGGGCTAGAAACACAGCTTGCCCGTATTCAGAATGTTGTTCGGATCCAGCACCTTTTTGATCCTGCTCAGAGCAAGGACGCCGGCAGCGTTCCGGTTCATGATCATCGCGGCGCTCTCGCCGTAAGGCCTTGAGAAAAACGCCCCGTGGTCAAGCAGGGTCCTGACGGCTGCGGCAGACAGTCTTCTCACACGTTCCACCTCGGCGGGATTTGCGGGGTCGTAGAACAGGTTGAACTCGCAGTGCACGCTGGTACCCTGGACGACCGGCTGGACGTAAACCCCCATATCCGAAACGGGGTAACCGTCTTCCTCCACCAGCCTGTACATCGCGCGGATCTGGTTTTCCAGCTTACTGTAAATGGTCAGGAAAAATATGTCCTCGCAGCCACCCCTGTAGCGCAGCTTCCAGTAGGGCTCCCCGGAGGGCTGCTGGACCGTTTTCAACACATCATTCGCGGAGATTTCACCGATCGCCTTCTTGGCTTCAACCCCCAGTTGCCTGGTTATTCCCAGCACGTCCTTCCTCTGGTATTCAATCCTCTTCTCGGGGTAATAGTCATAGCCGGCCAGATTGTAAAAAAGCAGCCAGGAAGGCAGGGCTTCCTTCAGATACCGGTAGTCCTCCGGCCACTTCTTTGCCATGATCGCCGCAAGTCC
>JAOAEN010000213.1 GCA_026416775.1 Dehalococcoidales bacterium | reverse complement strand
CTATAACGAAGCGCGTCTCAACATCATCAAGGACCTGCCGCGGGCGTCGGTCATCTGGACGATGGAAAAGACCGACATGTTCAAGGCCAAGGAAATCCTGGGCGGTCATGCCTGTATCGCCGGTAACGTGACTGCCGCCCAGCTCTATACCCAGAAGCCCGAGCAGATCAAGGAATACTGTCGCAAGCTCATCGAAGTCTGCGGGAAGGGCGGCGGCTACATCCTTTCCCTCGGTTCCGGCGTTGACAAGTGCGACCCGGCAAACCTCCGCGCCATGGTGGAGGCGGTGCAGGAATACGGGTATTACTAGGTCCGGAACCGCGAGATAGCCCGGGTGGAGATAGCAGGGGGGTCGTCTGGCGGGCGGCGGGTGCTTGGGTCGGGCTTTAGAGGTGGTCTCTGGCAAGCGGGTCGGCTGACCCGTGATGAGAGAAAATGCGAAAGGGGGGCATCGCATGTCGGAAGGCAAGAAATGGGAAGAGATGACCTGGCAGGAAAGGCGGGAAGCGCGTTTCCAGCGCTGGCTTGAAGCCCCGGATGTGAAGTTTGTGAGCCGTGAGGCGGAAAGGCTTTACAAGGAGCGCGTAATGCGCTTCATCAAGGCAATCAAGCTTGAAGAGCCGGACAGGGTCCCGGTCATGCTGCCCACGGGCAACTTCCCCGCTTACTGGGGCGGGATCACCTTCCGTACCCTGATGTACGACTATAAAAAGGGGCATGAAGTCTGGAAGAAATACATGGAAGAGTTCGGTGACATGGATATCTTCGGCGGGCCCAGCTTCGTGCCCTGCGGCAGGCTTGCCGAGGCGCTTCCCTCCGTCCAGCAGAAGCTACCGGGGCTGGGGCTCCCCGAGGATGCCCCGATGAACCAGTTCGTGGAAGGCGAGTACATGCTGGCGGATGAGTACGATTACTACATGCTTGACCCCTCCGACTACAACATCCGGGTCATGCTCCCCCGCACCAGCCCCGTGTTCAAGCCCTTTGCCAAGCTGCCGCCCCTGCGCTCGCTACAGGGTACCTCTCTCGTGGCGGTAATGACCGACCCCGAGATACGCGACGTGCTGAAGAAGCTCATGAGCCTCACCGACGAGTACGAGAAGTGGCAGAAGGCGAGCAAGGAGATCAACGACTACATCCTTGCCCGCGGCTACCCTTCGCTGTGGGGGGGTGCCCTGCTTATCGGGGCACCCTTTGACCACTTTGCCGATGCCCTGCGCGGCACCAAGGGCATTGTCATGGACATGTACCGCCAGCCGAAGAAGATCCACGAGGCCATGGAACGCTGGCTTGAGCTTAACATAAAGACAGTAATCAAGAACTTCCCGATGACGAGTAACCCGATCTGCATCATGCCCCTGCACAAGGGGGACGATGCCTTCATGTCGGACAGGCAGTTTGAGGAGTTCTACTGGCCGTACCTCAGGCGCCTCCTCATGGCGATGGTGGAAGAAGGGCTTGTGCCCATGCCGTTTGCCGAGGGTGCCTACAACCGGCGCCTGAGGCAGATTGCCGATACGCCGAAGAGCGCCATCGTCTGGTGGTTTGACCAGACGGACATGAAAGAGGCAAAGCGCATCATCGGAGATATCTGCTGTATTGCTGGTAACGTGCCTTCCTCGCTCATGATGACCGGCACTCCCCAGCAAGTCAAGGAATACTCCCGCAGGCTCATTGAGGACTGTGGTCCCGGTGGCGGGTTCATCCTTGCCGGTGGTGCCCACGTGGACAAGGGCGATATTGCCAACTTCAAAGCCATGATGGATGCCGCCAAGGAATACGGGAAATACCCGATAAGGCGGAGCGGGAAATAGAATTCTTATCTTGAGCAGGAGCAGTCTCATGGAAGGTGTGTCCAACTGGGAAAACCTGACCTGGCAGGAAAAGCGCGAGCTGCGTTTCAAGCGCTGGCTGGAAGCCCCCGGCGTGAAGTTTGCCAGCAGCAAGGCAAAGGAAGCCTACCAGAAGCGTGTGATGCGCTTCATCAAGGTGATCAGGCTTGAGAAGCCGGATAGGGTCCCGGTGATCCTGCCTGCCGGCTATTACCCCGCCATCTATGCCGGTTACTCATTGAAAGAGGTGATGTACGATTACAGGAAGCTTGCCGATGCCTGGCGGCGCTTTAACCGCGATTTCCAGCCGGATACCCTGCAGGCACCGGGGCTTGTTTACCCCGGGCGGGTGCTGGAGATGCTCGGGCACAAGCTGCACAAGTGGCCGGGGCACGGTATCGGTGATGATGCCCAGATGTACCAGTATGTTGAGGGCATCTACATGAAGCCCGAAGAGTACGATGATTTCATGGAAAACCCCACGGACTACTGGTTGAGGGTGTTTT
>JAOAEN010000212.1 GCA_026416775.1 Dehalococcoidales bacterium | reverse complement strand
CATGACTGGGGCAGTCTTGCCGCAAGCTCGTTGTAGTACTGGTTGAAATAGGGCCTGAGCTGCTCAAGGATGAGGCCGGCAACGTTCGGCTGGGCGTAAGCCTGCTGCAGCAGCGCAGCGACCTCCGTGTAGTGTTCGTGGACATAGGCTTGCAGCGCCTGCCCCTCAAGCCCGGCCATGCCCGGCGGCAGGAGTGGCCCCGGGATGAGCGGGAGGAGCTCCTGGTAGTGGGTATCAATGTAGGGGAGGAGCAGTTCCTCAGGGATGGCGGAGGCGTTTTCCGCGAGGTACCGCTGCATGGTGTGCCAGAGGCTGTCCCTCAGGCCCGTCTTGAGGTTGTCAAGTGAGATCTCTATCTCAAGGCGTTCGCTCTTGCCCAGCAGGAAGCTGTAGAGCGCGCGGATGGCGCGGTTGACTTCTTCCTTGAACCACGGTTCCTTTTCGGTAAAGAAGTCATGAAGGGCATTTTTCAGGAATTCCACCTCAATGGTGGTCTGCGCCTTTGCATAATCATCAATTACCTCGTAGGCAAGGGCGGTCATCTCAAGGCGGCTCACGTGCCGGGCGATGAAATCGGCGTTAAGCACGGTGCTTTTTGTGAGAAATGCCAGCCCGAAGGCCGATAGCGAGAGGAGCAGAAGGAAACAGAAAAGTATTGTCCCTGTGGCCCTGAGTATCTTCACCTGGGGCTGCCTCCGTTTTCATATTCAGCCGCGGACATTGATGCCCCGTTATTTACGGCTTTTGCGGGCAATATTGTAGCATATCCGGGTGGGTTTGCCCAAATCGGGGCCCGTGTTGTGTGGGGAGAGAGGCGGTTCTTGAGGCAGGGAAGTTGACGGAAAGATGTAAATTTTGTAGAATAATAACGCTCCGGGCAGGTAGCCCAGCTGGTTAGAGCGCCGCGTTGACATCGCGGAGGTCAGTGGTTCAAGTCCTCTACCGCCCATTTTTTGTTATCTATCGCCCATTTTCTGTTGTCTTTTACCGGGCTTCGGGTAGCTCCACGGGTTCTGTTGCTCTGCGGTGTATCCCTTTTCAGGCATAACGCCAGAGGAGGATCCCCTGGCAGATCAGGATTGAGACTATCGTGGGGACGAGGGCGTATTTCATGTACCTGCCCCAGCCCAGAGGGTAGCCCTCCTGATGGGCGACCGCGGTGCCGACAACGTTGGCGGAAGCGCCGATGGGTGTGGCATTACCGCCGATATCGGTACCCAGCGCCAGCGTCCAGGCAAGGGCGGAAATTTCCAGTGAGCCCTGTGCGGCAAGCCCCCTGATGACCGGGATCATGGTGGCGGCAAAGGGGATATTGTCAACGATGCTGGAGGCCACCGCAGAGATCCAGAGGATGACGGATATAGTGATAGCCACATTCCCCCCCGAAATATTGCGGATAAGCCCGGCGATTGTCTCCAGAATTCCAGTTTCCTCCAGCACGCTGACGCAGATGAAGAGGCTGATGAAGAAAAGAATCGTGCGGCCGTCAACCCTGACCACGTCTTTGATGGATGACGGGTCCGCTAGGAGCGTGAGGATGGCGGCAATCACCCCGATGAGGGCGACCGAAAGCCCGGTCTCCGCGTGGGTGACGATGAGGATGATGGTGATGATGAATATCGCGGTGTGGACAATGAAAAGCCTCCGGTTGAAAATCGCCGATGAAGGTAGAGGACAGACCTTCATCAGCTCTTCGGCGCTTTCACCGTGGCGGAATTTCTGCCTCAGGACGACGTAGAAGTAAATCATGGCAAAGACCATACAGGCCCAGGCGATTACCCCGGTATTCACGGCAAAATCCATGAAGGTGTAGCCGAGCGCCGTGCCGATGATGATGTTCGGGGGGTCACCGCTCATCGTGGCGGCACCCCCGGTATTGGCGGCGACAATCTCGGCAACGATGACTGGCACCGGGTCAAACTTGAGTAGTCTCCCCAGCTCGATGGTCACCCGGGCGAGGAAGAGGAGCACGGTGATGCTATCAACAAACATGGCGAGAAAGCCGGAGATGAACATGAAGGCCAGCACCAGCGGCATCACCCGGCAGCCCACGAGCCTTGCGGCGACAAGGCAGATCCAGCGGAAGAACCCCTGCTTTTCCAGCCCCAGGATCATGATCATCATGCCGGCGATGAAGATGATCGTCTGCCAGTTGATCCCATGGGACTCAATGTGTTCCCTGCCGGGTACCCAGAAATGCAGCCGTACCAGTTCCCCCAGATTTAGCGTGCGCCATACTGCCTCGGGGCTCCGCTGGATGCCGAGGAGCACGACGAGGACCATCAGGGCGGCGGCGATCGTTGCGGGGATGTGGCGGGGCACCTTGCCAGTGATAAGCGTAATGA
>JAOAEN010000211.1 GCA_026416775.1 Dehalococcoidales bacterium | reverse complement strand
ACCGCCGCCTCTGCCAGCAGCGGTAACGTCCGGTCGTTGTCAACGGTGCTGCCTTGCACCACACCGCAGTGCCCGTGGCTTGTGTACTCGCAGAGGCAGACATCGGTGATGACGATAAGATCGGGCACCGCCCTTTTGATGGCTTCAACTGCCTGCGGTACCACCCCCTGCGGGTCACGGGCAGATGAGCCGGTATCATCCTTATATGACGGAATGCCGAAAAGAAGCACGCCCGGGATACCGAGCCCGGCCAATTTCTCCGCCTCTCCCGCCGCCTCATCCGGGGAAAAACGGTACACCCCCGGCATCGACGGGATTTCCTGCCTTACCGCCCTTCCCTCCACGACAAAGAGCGGAGCGATGAGGTCACCGACATCAAGATGCGTTTCACGCACCAGCCCGCGCAAGGCCCCGCTACGGCGAAGCCGGCGCAGGCGCACCCGGGGAAACCCTGTCATTGCTGCCTCCTCCGGAAGTAATCCTCAATCGCATCAACAAGATCGGGTACCGTATGATCCCGGCTGACGACATCCACCCTGAGGCCGGCCTTCCGGGCCTCATCCGCCGTCTTCTCCCCAATGCAGGCGATCACCACGCCGCTAAGGGACGAGACATCGCCTTCAAATGCCGCCACGAGACCGGCTACCATGGACGAACTGGTGAATACGATTATGTCAATCCCTCCCGCAATGAGCGATTCCCTTGCCCTGAGGAGAGTTTCCCGGGCGGGTAACGTCCGGTAAATTGCCAGATCGTGCACCGTAGCTCCGAGGCGGGCCAGCCTGCGGCCCAGCTCTTTATCGGCAATATCCGCCCTCGGCAGCAGGACATGCTTACCACCTACATCAGACTCTGCCAGCTTTTCAGCCAGACCCATGGTGGTGTGGACTTCAGGCACAATATCGGCGGTAATGCCGTACCCCCGCAGGGCCTCGGCGGTGGCCGGGCCGATAGCACCGATTCTGACACCGCCGAGGGCACGGGCATCAAGGTTATGCCGGTGAAGCCCGTCAAAGAAGACCACCACCCCGTTTGCACTCGTAAAGACGATCCAGTGGAACTTCCGTAAATTGCTGATGGCACGGTCAAGTTCCGTGCTGCTTTCCGCACGGATCTCAATCGCCGGCAGCGCTACCGGCTGGGCACCGCGCTCGAGCAGGAGCTCGCACAGCGTATCTGCCTGATGGCGTGCCCGCAGCACCAGCACCCGCCTGCCAAAAAGGGGAAGACGGTCAAACCAGCCGAGTTTTTCCCTGAGCTTCACCACCTCCCCCACCACGATGACGGCCGGTGCTTCGAAGGCACTTGATGCCGCCTTCGCCACGATATCCGCAAGGGTACCGGTAATAACCCTCTGCCTCGGGGTTGTACCGTCCTTGATAATGGCAACCGGTGTCCGGGGGGGTCTACCATGCCGGCACAGCGCGGAGACTATTTCCTCAAGCCTGCCCATCCCCATGAGGATAACGAGCGTATCGGCACCGCCTGCCAGCCTTTCCCAGCATACGTCTGAAGCCGGCTTGGACTCGTCCTCATGCCCGGTGACGATGGTAACCGAGGAGGCAACACCACGGTGCGTCACCGGGATTCCGGCATAGGCAGGGACCGCCACCGCCGAGGTGACACCGGAAACGACTTCAAAAGGTATCCCGTGGCTCCTTAAGAATTCCGCCTCCTCACCACCCCGCCCGAAGACGAACGGATCCCCGCCTTTAAGACGCACCACGACCTTGCCCTCATCCGCCTTCTCCACAAGCAGGCGGTTTATCTCCGCCTGGCCCATGGTATGCCCGCCGGGCTGCTTGCCGGCGAAAATCCTCTCTGCCTGTGGGGGTGCAAGGTCAAGAAGGGACGGATCGACCAGACGGTCATAGACGACAACGTCTGCCCGCTCAAGGCACCGTGCCCCCTTCCGCGTCAGGAGAAGGGGGTCACCCGGTCCCGCGCCCACAAGGTAGACCTTCCCGGTTCTCATCGCATCCCTGCCCTCCTGATAAGCTCACCGGCACCCATTTCAAGCATCTTCTGCGCAAGCCCCAGCCCGACGCCTTCGGGGTTTTCGGCATCATCCACAAGCGAAGCACGCAAAATCGTCCCGTCCGAGGCATCAGCCACCATTCCCCTCAGTTCAAGCACCGAGCCGGTAACACAGCCCAGCGCGGCAATCGGGGCACGACAGCCTCCACCGAGGGCACGCAGGAAGGTACGTTCTGCCGTGATCGCCCGCCAGGTGGGCAGGTGATTGAGCACCGAGACGGTACCGATGGCATCACGGTCGCCATCCCGCACCTCAATCCCCAGCGCCCCCTGCCCCACGGCAGGCAGGAAGACCTCCGGCGGGAGATATTCC
>JAOAEN010000210.1 GCA_026416775.1 Dehalococcoidales bacterium | reverse complement strand
AGAATCAGTTATACTAAGAGCATATTCACTTAGCATATCATCTTCATCACTTTTTGAAGTTAAAAAAACAAAAGGTATATCTTTGTATTTATCATTTTCTAATAAAATTTTTCTAAATTGAAATCCATCAATTTCAGGCATCATAACATCAAGAATGACGAGATCCGGATGGTTTTCAAGGAAGAGACGCATCGCCTCATGGCCGTTACCGGCCTTGATCACCTCAAAGCCCCTTGCCCTGAGCACCTGCTCCATCATGTGGAGCTGTACAGGCTCGTCATCAACAATGAGGATCTTGCTCTTACCCATAACCCGTGGCTGATATGCCTATTCCTGACGGGAAGGTACCGATGCTTCAACCAGACTATCAAGAAGCACCAGCAAACGACGCGCACTGGTCAGGATCTCGGTGAGGCTTGAACGCTGCTCCTCGTTTATTCTGCCATTGATCTCATCAAGCAAGAGCTCGGCAATACCTATGATTATGTTAAGCTCATTGTGGACGACATGGGCGATATCCGCCCTAGAACCAGGAGTAGAAACCGCAGAGGTAGTTTTTCTTGAAGTCTTTCTTGTTAAAGGCAGGGCCTGCATGGAAAGTACACTTTCGTGCGCGCCAGCAACGGACTTTGGCATTGCTTTCCCTGACACAGGTTTTATGTTAACACATGGACTGACAGATGTCAACCACAAAACATGAAAAAAGACTTTTTGCCATGATGGGTCAGGCGGTCCAACAGACGCAAATTGATGCACAGCCGATTTCCAAGACATACGGGATGTGTGATAACGTACGGAAAGCTCACCTGTCCAAACGCATGGAAACCCAAGGCTCCATCCCTCGAGGATGGAGCGAAGCCTTAATAAGCCAGTGCTATCTCCCCTCAGACCCCCGCCTGCCCTGACGACGGCCTGCTTCCGTCAACAACTTCCAGAAGCCGGTAGCCGCTTTCAAGGATGTGTTTCAGGCTTGCCCGTTGCTCTTCATTTATCTGGCCGGGTACTTCATCCAGCAGGAGCTGGGTAAGCCCGATGATGATGTTGAGATGGTTGCGGACAGCATGAGAAGTATCGGCGGCAGAAAGACGATTGTTCGGGGTAGAATCACAGCTTTCGTCACCCGCCTCCAGGGCTACCCGCCCCGGTACCTGTCCTGAATTTACCAGACGGGAGGGCCGTCCGGGGGCATGTTGTTTCACCTGCTTCCTGGACATTGGTGCTATTTTAGCACCGAAAATGCTAAATGGCAAACCCCCTTGTCCAAGAACGGTAGAGAAACGCAGGTTCCGCAACCGGAGAGATGACTCGGATAGAGATCAGATCAGCACACCGATACTTGCCGTACCGGCCTACCAGGACTGTCTGGCAACAACCGTGAATTCCCGAGAATACCCGAACCAGTGAGCAAACACCGAATTTGCCGGAGCATCCGCAAGGATTTTGTCCCTCACGTCCCTGTAGCACCCCTGATATTCGTGTAGCTGTTCACCGTCCCCATCAAAAACCATCACCATGTCATTGCTGAGCCTTATGACCGTCCAGACCAAATAAAAAAACCCCCTCATGGTCCTCATCTCGTAGTCCTCAAAAAAATTATAAAGTATCAGGTGTTAAACACCCATAAAAAAGATGCTAAAAAACTGTTAAAAAATGTCTTTTGGCAAATGCGGCGCCATTTTCCTTTTCATTTTATGCCACACTTATCCTCTATTTCCAGACAAAGAGACCTGCAGAATTCCTCCCTTTGCTTCTTTTATTGCGTCGGGAAAAGCCATTCGTCTATAATAAAGAAAAGGAGCCTATGAGCCAGTTGATTGAGAAGTTCCGCAAGGCTATTCAGGCAAGCGAGCGCCCGATGGGCTTTCTTTCCAGCCGGTTGAACCAGCCGGCACCGAAGCTCATCCTCATCGCGGGTATTGATGCAGGAAAGCCATGTGATGGCTCGGCACTGGGCCATGCCGATGCCGTCTTTCTCCGTGCCGATCAGGCAGAAAATCCGGCTGAAGCCATCAGGAAAATGGCATCATCACTGGGCAATCTCCCCTGGGGAACACGCCTGGAAGAAGCCATCAGCCATGCCAGGACCGGCAAGGCTAAAGCAGGCGCCGAACCGGACTTTGTCGTCTTCTCTGCCACCAGTGAGGTCAGGTCGCTCCCGCAGGACGAGAACACAGGCAAGATCCTCCAGATCGAAGACTCAATGGATGACGGGCTGATCAGGGCAGTAAACTCTCTCCCCGTGGATGCCGTTCTGGTTGCCAGCATGTCCGATAGTGCCGCCCTGGTCTGGCACTGTCTCTTATACACATCT
>JAOAEN010000020.1 GCA_026416775.1 Dehalococcoidales bacterium | reverse complement strand
CTCAATACCCGCGCGGTTGTCCTCACCGAAGTTGCTCACCCGGGCAACCACGTAGTCAATATCATCCTGGGTAACCTCTTTCTCCGTAAGGACCACCTCACGTCTGGGGAAACGTGCCTCGGGCGGTCTGCCCAGGTCAAGGACAACTTCAAGCAGGTCACTCAGGTCAGGCTGCTCAAGAAGCGGGGCTTTGATATGGGATGGCAGGATACCAAGAAGGGCATCCATGTCATCGGTGATGACTTTCTGCACACGATCCCTCCGCGACTCCATTCACTCCCCGGACGCGATGTCAAGAAAATAACGGTGCAGCCTCAGGTCATCGGTAAGTTCGGGATGGAAAGCGGTAGCAAGGAACTTCCCCTGCCTTGCCGCCACGACGGTACCGTTATCAAGCCTTGCCAGCACCTCAACACCATCGGCACATTCTTCAATGAAGGGGGCACGGATAAATACCCCCGGGAAAGGTCTCTCCCCGAGCACGGGTATCTCCAGCGGGGTCTCGAAGCTATCGACCTGCCTGCCGAAGGCATTGCGCCTCACCCTTATCGCCATAAGCCGCAGTGAGGGCACGCTGTTACCGCTGATTTCCCGTGCCATGACGATCATACCGGCACAGGTCCCGAAGACGGCAAGCCCGTCCTCTGCCCGCCTGGCGATCGCCTCCATCAGATTGTAATCAAGCATCAGCCGGCTTATCGTCGTGCTCTCACCGCCCGGGATGACCAGCCCGGAAAGCCCGTCAAGCTCCTGCGGCAGCCGCACAGCCACCGCCGTCACCCCGAGCTGCTTGAGGACCGAAATATGTTCGGCAAAAGCACCCTGAAGTGCAAGAACGCCAATTTTCATAGACAGATAACTACCAGCCTCGCTTTGCCAGAAGCTCTTCGGGTTTCAATTGTTTTATGTCAAGACCGGGCATGGCTTCGCCCAGGTTCTTGGAGACCTCGGCAATGATTGCCGGGTCACGGTAGTGGGTGGTGGCCCTGACGATCGCCTTTGCCCTTGCCTCGGGATTGGCAGACTTGAAAATCCCCGAACCGACAAAAATACCGTCTGCCCCGAGCTGCATCATAAGCGCCGCATCCGCCGGGGTGGCGATGCCTCCCGCCGCGAAGTTCACCACAGGGAGTTTTCCCGTGCGGTGCACCTCAAGGACGAGCTCAAAGGGCGCCCCCATCTCCTTGGCGAGACTCATCAGCTCTTCCTGCGGNGTATTGACCAACCTGCGGATGCCATCCATCACCGCACGCATGTGCCGCACTGCCTCAACGACGTTACCCGTGCCGGCTTCACCCTTGGTGCGGATCATGGCAGCACCCTCACCGATACGCCGCAGCGCCTCACCGAGGTCGCGGCAACCGCAAACGAAGGGCACCTTGAAATCGTGCTTCCAGATATGGTGGCTTTCATCAGCCGGTGTCAACACTTCGGACTCATCAATGAAGTCAATCCCGATAGCTTCAAGTGCCTGTGCCTCCACGAAATGACCGATACGGCACTTTGCCATGACCGGGATCGAGACCGCCTTCATAATGGCTTCAACCACGGCAAGGTCGGCCATGCGGGCGACTCCACCCGCCGCCCTGATATCCGCAGGCACCCTCTCCAGCGCCATCACCGCGCAGGCACCGGCAGCCTCGGCAATCTTTGCCTGCTCGGGAGTGACCACATCCATGATCCCCCCGCCCTTGAGCATCTGGGCAAGCCCCGCCTTCACTTTCCACGTCCCGGTCTCCATAGCCCCCTCCTCGGACAAGACTACCTTTCGTATTAATTCTACTACGGTGTGCCCGCCTTAGCAACAGAAGACATACCGTGTTGACGCTTAAGCCGCAATGTGCTAATAATTTAGCATAACCGGAAGGTGTCATCATGGACTATTTGCTTTTTGTCCTTATCATCATCGGGCTTATCCTCATCATCGTTTTCCTCAACCGCATTGACCGTAGGACAAAGGCAAGATACAAGAAGACCGCCTACAGTCTCCTTGAGAAGCCCGACTGCACCCCCAAAGAACTCAAGGATACAATCCGCGGGCTCCGTCTCTATGGCGGCCGCTGGGTCAAGGATAAGGAGTGTACCCAGCTCATCAACCGCCTCATTGATAAGCTTGATACCGTTGAAGAAAGCAACCCCGAGCTATAGCTCAAGCGGTCTTTTCTGCGGGATGCCGGCCCGGCGCGGGTACTGTGGGGGAGTGGGGCTCACCTTTCTCATCATCACGAGATACCTGTCCCTACCGAGCTCTTCAAGCATGACGGGTTTGACCGATTCAAGCCTGCCTCCCAGCAACTCAAGCGCACGCAGGGAAGCGCCGATCTCATCCGCAATGTTCCCCTTCTTCGGGGCAATCGCCAGCCCCCCCACCCTGCAGAATGGAAGCAGAAGCTCACTCAGAACCGGCAGGGCCGCCACGGCACGTCCCACCGCCACGTCAAATCCCTCACGGAGATCCGCCCTGCGGGCAAGCTCTTCAGCCCTGCCCTGGGCAATCCCGACGCCCTCAAGCCCGAGGACACCAACGAGATGCTCAAGAAACCGCACCTTCTTTGCTGTTGCCTCAAGAAGCACAAGGTCAATCTCAGGGAGGACGATCTTCAGAGGGATACCCGGTAGCCCCGCCCCGGTGCCGATATCAATGAGCCTGATGCCCCGGCCGAGGCCAGGCATCGCTATCTCCGGTGCCACCGTCAGCGAGTCAAGGAAATGTCTGGTCTGTACCTCGCGATAGCCGGTGATAGCAGTAAGGTTGATTTTTTCATTCCAGCGAACGAGCTCCTCGTAGTACCGGCGGAACTTCCCGAGCTGTTCGGCAGTAAGGTAAAATCCGAGCTTTGCCGCCCCTGATTCAAGCTCTTCCATCCGTCCACACCCGAATCGAAAGCCACCTGCGAATTATCTATACCATAATGGCGACGAAAACACGGTAAAGGAATACCACCACCCCGGCAAGGAGCACGCTATCAAGCCTGTCCAGAAAACCGCCGTGGCCCGCAAGGAAACTGCCCGAGTCCTTCACCCCGGTGTTGCGCTTGAGAAGGGATTCCGCCAGATCGCCGAGCTGGCCGAAGATGCTGATTACCCCACCGATAAGCCCTGCCTGCCAGAGGCTTCCGAATACACGCAAGGGACTATCAAGGGCAAAAAGCATCCCGACGATAATCCCGCCGCAAAGGCCGGCAAAAGCCCCTTCCCAGGTTTTCCCGGGGCTGATCTGCGGGGCAAGCTTATGCCTGCCGAATGCCTTCCCGATGAAGAAAGCCATGGTATCCGAGGCGAAGTTGCTGAAAAGCACGAGAAAAATGAGGTTGCGCCCGGCATGGGGAAAGCCGGCGGTTTCTTCCAGGCGCACCCGCACCAGCAGGCTCAAGAGCCAGCCGATATAAATCACCCCGGCAACCATCCATGCCCACCTGGCGAAAACGCCTTCTCTCGTCCGCATGGGCACGATCATGAAAAGCGAAAGCACCACGGTTGCCGTCAAAAGCACGGGAAGGGCTAGAGGAAAGGTACAATGGGGATAGGTGATAAAGAGGAGGACCGCCACCAGCCCGAAAACCGTAAGCGGAACGGAAGATGAGACCCCCGTCATCCGGTAAAACTCAAGGGCAGCAAGGACACCCCACACGGCAAAAAACAGACTGAACAGCGGGAAGGGGTACTCCGGGCATGAAAACCACACCGCAACAATAACGAGGGGAAGCCCCCAGAGCGCGGTAATCACCCTTTTTTTGAGCATGAAACCCTTGCCTAAAGCCCGCCAAACCGCCTCTGGCGCCTGCTGTATGCAAGCAATGCCTGCTCAAGCTCCTCCTCGTCAAAATCCGGCCAGAGGACGGGGGTAAAATAGAACTCGCTGTAGGCCGATTGCCACAGCAGGAAATTGCTGATCCGCAGCTCGCCGCTCGTACGGATCACAAGGTCAACATCGGGTAGCCCTGCCGTATAGAGGTATCTCGCAAATAGCTCCTCGCTGATTTCGGAAGCCGGCACACCATCAGCAATGATACGGGCTACCGCATCCAGGATTTCGGCACGCCCCCCGTAGTTCAGGGCAATCGTAAGCGTCATGCCGCGGTTATTTTCAGTAAGCTTCACAGCCTGTGTGATGCATTCCTGCACATGTTCAGGCAGCCCCTGAAGACGACCGATATGGCGTATCCTCACCCCCTTCTTATGGAGCTCGCGGCTTTCCTTTGCAACGACCTCTGCAAGGAGCTCGAAAAGACCGTTGACCTCTTCGGCAGGACGGTTCCAGTTTTCCGTGGAAAAGGCATAGAAGGTAACGAAGGGGATACCGTACCTCCCCAGACATTCCAGGACACGGCGGATGTTCTTCACACCGGCACGGTGACCATCAAGACGGGACAGGCCACGTTTTTCCGCCCACCTGCCGTTACCATCGAGAATAAACGCCACATGACGGGGAAGTGTCGTTAACTCCAGCATACCATCCCGCGCCGTCTCCCGTGATGGGGAAAAGGCAATACCGGTCCTAAACCTCTAAAAGCTCCTGCTCCTTGATCTTTGCCAGCTTATCAATCTCGGCAATGCAGGCATCGGTGAGTTTCTGTAGCTGGTCTTGAGCACGCTTGAACTCGTCCTGCGAGATTTCCTTGTTCTTCTCAAGGGCCCTGAGCTTATTCATCGCCTCATGCCTGATATTACGTATGGCAACACGCTTCTCTTCCGCATGGCGATAGACCACCTTGATCAGCTCCTGACGCCTTTCCTCGCTCAGCGGCGGGACGACGATCCGGATGACATTACCATCACTGGTGGGGTTCAACCCCAGCTCAGACTTCTGGATTGTCTTCATAATGATACCGATCGAATTCTTGTCCCAGGGCTGGATAAGGATCAAGTTGGCTTCCGGTGCGGTAATGGTGGCGAGTTGGTTCAGCGGCAGGGGGACTCCCCCGTAGTCCACCTTGACACCCTCAACAAGAGCCGGCGAGGCATGTCCGGTGCGTATTGCGGCAAGGTCAGCGCGGAAGACCTTGATTGAGTTTTTCATCTTCTCATCGGTTGTCCTGAGCGTATCAGTAACCATAGACATCACACCTCGCTTGATACCAGAGTGCCGATGGGCTCACCGAGGACCGCCTTCAGTATGCCGTCCTTGGTTTCAAGGTCAAAGACAATTATCGGTAGCCTGTTATCAAAGCATAAGGTAAGCGCCGTGGTATCCATCACCGCAAGGCGCTGGTTGAGCACCTCAAGATGGGAGATACGGTCAATTTTCTTTGCCCTCGGGTCTTTTCGCGGGTCGGCGGTATAAATGCCATCAACACCGTTCTTGATCATGAGCAGGACATTCGCCCCGATCTCAATAGCACGGAGCGCCGCGGCGGTATCCGCGGTCATGTAGGGATTGCCGGTACCCCCGGCAAAGATGACGACACGCCCCTTCTCCAGGTGCCGGACTGCCCGTCTCCTGATATAGGGTTCCGCCACCTGCTTTATGTCCAGCGCGGATTGCGTCCTCGTATCTATGCCCTGCCTCTCCAGCACGTCCTGAAGGGCAAGGGCATTGATCACGGTTGCCAGCATACCGGCATAGTCCGCCGTAACCCGCTCCATGCCGGCGGCCTCCGCCTGGGCACCTCGCCAGATGTTGCCTCCCCCCACCGTGATCCCCACACTGACGCCGAGCACCATCACCTTTTTTATCTCGGTGGCAATGTGGTTTAAAATCGCCGTATCAATACCGTAGCTATGCCCGCCGCGCAGTGCCTCACCGCTCAGCTTGAGCATAATCCGCCTGTACTTGGCCTCGGGCATGGCTTCCCTCAGTTACCGAGTTCGTAGCGGACAAAACGGCGTACCCTGATATTCTCCCCTACCTTGGCAATCGTCTCAACGATGATGTCCTTTACCGTCCTGGTGGGGTCCTTGATGTACGGCTGGGAAAGGAGGCAGGCTTCCTTGGGGTTGATATCTTCCCCTTCTTTGATCTCTTCCTCGGAGATATATTTCGGTGCCATGGCAGCAACCTGCATGGCAAGACAGTGGGCAAGCTGCTTGAACTCATCGGTGCGGGCGACAAAATCGGTCTCGCAGTTCAATTCAACCATTGCCCCCACACGCCCGGCGGTATGGATATAGGCATCCACCAGCCCCTGACTGGTAACCCGCTCCGCCTTCTTCTGGGCCTTGGCGAAGCCCTTCTCCCGCAGGAGCGCCACCGCCTTATCAACGCTTCCATTACAGCTAACAAGGGCATTACGGCATTCCATGATACCGGCGCCGGTAATCTCCCTGAGCTCTTTAATCATCGCTGAGGTGATTTCCAAGTGAACCTCCTTACTTCTCATCCGGAGTATTGGCATCCACGGCAGGGGCAGCTTCTTCAGCCTCCGCCGCTTCTTTTTCGGCAAGCGCCTCTGCAGGCACCTGTGTGGCAAGCCCGGCTTTGCCTTCAAGCACCGCATCGGCGATCTTACCGCAGATGAACTTGATGGCACGTATGGCATCATCATTGGCAGGGATGGGGTAATCAATCTCATCAGGATTGCAGTTTGTGTCCACAATGGCGACGACCGGAATACCCATCCGCTTGGCTTCGGAGAGGGCAATCACTTCCTTTGTCGGATCAACGATGAAAAGCGCCGAGGGAAGCGAGGTCATCGCCTTGAAACCGGCCATATGCCGGTTGAGACGCTCAATCTTCTCGTTAAGCCTGAGGGCCTCTTTCTTGGACAGCCTTCCGAGTTCGCCCTTGGCAAGCTGGTCCTCCAGCCGCACCAGCTGGTCAATACGTGCCTGGATCGTGCTGAAATTGGTGAGCATGCCTCCCAGCCAGCGGGTGTTGACGTAGAACATGCCGCAGCGGGTTGCTTCGTCCTTCACTGCCTCCTGCGCCTGTTTCTTGGTACCGACAAAGAGGATGGTACCACCGCCGGCTACCGTATCACGGACAAAGGCGCAGGCCTTATCCAGCATGACGACCGTCTTCTCCAGGTCAATGATGTGGATGCCGTTGCGCTTTGTGAAGATGTAGTTCTTCATGCGCGGGTGCCAGCGACCGGTCTGGTGACCGAAATGGGCACCAGCTTCCAAGAGCTGCTTGATAGTTGCTGAATCAGGCAATTCGTTTGACCTCCCTTGGTATATTAATCATAGGTATTCAGGAATTAGGTCTCAAAAAAACAGTATAACATAAATTATAAGGCTATCACAATAGAAAGAGACCCCTGCACATCATGAGACATTATTTGTACTTCGCCGTCATTTGTACTTCGCCGTCTTCGGGTCATGATTGCGGAAATGGGCGATCCGGATGCGCTTCATCTTGCCGTTCTCGTCAAGGTCATAGAGCACCCAGTTGGTCATGATGTGGATATCACCCTTCTTCCATCCCTGTCTTGAGCCGGGCGGCGGGTCCTTCAAAGTGATGAACTCTGTATAAAGCTCCACAAAGACCTTGTTTCCCTCGGCAAGAAAATCTCCCACCTCAAGGACCTCCTTCGTGTGCTCCGTGAGCGCCCGGTAGTTATTGATGAACTCCTGCGGTCCGTGAAGAGTGAGCGGGGCTATCGGTGCACCGAAGAAATTGTCCGGGTACTCCACGGTAACATCGGGAGCAAAGTAACTGGCAACCTTATCAAAGCGCTTGCTGTTGAAATGCCCGATGTACTCCAGAAACTCCTGCTTGGTCATCTTTTTCATACCTCCTTACAATCCTACGAAGGCGATAAACAGGCGGCAAAAGTGATTTCGTAAAATGATATAATTGGATTCATCCTTTGTCAAACACGAGGTCCTGTCTGACCCACGCTGCCGATGCCCAAATCATTTTTTATCACTTATCCCCCCTCTCACACAATTGAATTTACCAACCACGTGAATGGACATGTGTGAAAGGGGGATCAAGATGGTGAAGGAAATAAGCCAACGTAAACAAAGCTGGAGTTTTGCCACACCACGGTCGTTGTGCTATCATGAGAGCTGGCAGGTTTCCGCATGGCAAAGGCAATTTCCATCATTATTCCCACCTATAACGAGCGCGAGAACGTCGTTCCCCTTGTGGAAAGAACCGCCCGGGCGATGACCGGCTACGACTATGAAATCGTCTTCGTGGACGATAATAGCCGCGACGGTACCATTGAAGCCATTCAAGCGCTCTCAAGCCGCTATCCCCTGAAGCTCCTCGTGCGTAGGACCGAACGGGGGCTGGCAACCGCCGTCATCCACGGGATGAAAAACAGCGAGGGCCAGGCCATCGTTGTGATGGACGCGGACCTCCAGCACCCACCTGAGGTCATCCCGGCACTCGTGAAGGAACTGGACAGTGCCGATATCGCCGTTGCCAGCCGCTATATCCCCGGCGGTGGCATGGAAGGCTGGAGCTGCACCCGCAGGATAATCTCCGCCGGGGCGATCAAACTCGCCCACCTGTTTCTCCCCACCGTGAGGGCGGTAAAAGACCCGATGAGCGGTTTTTTTGCCCTGAAACGACGCGTCCTTGATGGAGCAAACTNACAGCCCACCGGCTACAAGATCCTGCTTGAAATCCTCATGGAAGGAAAGTACGCCAGGGTAACCGAAGTCCCCTACGTCTTCCGCAACCGCTCGGGAGGGGAAAGCAAGCTCAATGCCCGCCAGCAGATTGCGTATCTCAGGCACCTTGCCAGCCTCATGTGGCGGAAGGGCGAGTTTCTGAGGTTCCTCAAGTTCTGCCTCGTGGGGCTGAGTGGGGTTGGAGTTAATGAGGGGCTTCTCTACCTCCTCGTCGAGAGGGCAGGGCTGCCTTACCTCGGTGCCGCATCAGTTGCCATTGAAACCTCAATCCTCACCAACTTCACCTTCAACAGTCTCTTTACCTTCCGCGAACGCAATACCCCCGGCATAAAGGCGTTTTTCGGGCGCATGCTGAAGTTCAACGCGGTGAGCCTTGCCGGGCTGGGCATCAACCTCGGTATCCTCTGGCTCTTCACCGATATCTTCGGTATCAACTACCTTCTCTCCAACCTCGTCGGCATCGCGGTGGCTTTCCTCTGGAACTACCTCGTCAACACCTGGTGGACCTGGAAATAGGAAGTTTCCTGCCGGGTGTCATCACCGCCGGCCTTTCCGTATTCGTTGACCAGCACCCCTGCCAGCATGATGATATCCACATAGAAGAAATAGCTCCAGAGACTACGCCAGGCAAAAAATAGGGGGAGTATCCCAAGCACCAGAGCACTGTTCGGGTAACGCCGGCAAGAAAACCAGTACCAGACGATGCCCCCTGCAAAAATAACGTATTCCAGGATGCTGAAGACGAGTGGCGATCTTATGTCAACGAGACCACCGGTAACGATGGTGATGATGCCAACACCGAGCGGGAATAACCTGCCAAGCACCGGGGCAAATATCGAGTTGAGCCAGAGCACCGGGTCCCGGGCAAAAAACCAGATATTGGCGGCAACAAATATGCCGCCGATTGTGCCGGCGGCAAGCAGTAGCCTCCGGAAGCCATCCGTCCGCAGAATGAGGATGAGGTAGAAGGGCAGCAGGAACCAGGCAATCTGCTTGGTGGCAACGGCAATCGCCATGCATATGGCCGAGGTAATCCGGTGCCGCGGATAGAGCACCCAGGCAAGCAGAAGGAAAGGAAAATATAGGAAACCGGTCTCCCCGGCGGCAAGCGAGTTCCACAGCTCAAGGCTGGCAATAAGAGCAAAAACGAACACGGTGCGGTAGCCACGCGGTACTTTTGCCGCGACACAGCAAAGCGCCGGAAGGAGCAGAATAAGGTAGATAATGCGCATGTCGCGTACTCCCAGCCAGATAAACGGCGCCGGAAGGAGAAAGCTACCCGCCGGGTAATTGAACTTGGACTCGACCTCCACGGGGATATGTCCCGGGTCCTGCGCCGCCTCCTGCCAGAGCCTTTCAAGCTCTTCCGCCGAAGGGTAAGGGAAGCTGTCCGCAAATCTCCCCTCGCGCAGGGGTGTCAGCTTGTCTGTTGCACCCTGAAAGCGGAGCATCGCACTGACGACATTTGCCTCGACATAAGGATTTTTTCCCTGCAAAAGATTTTCCGCCGCCTGATGGCAGAGGGCAGTGGCATCGTTGTAGCCGAAGACACGGTTCAGGGAATCCATAAGGCGGGAAAAATCGCTCCCCCGGTCGTAGGAAGCAAGCTGCCCCAGCCCGACGGTCAGCCCCACCAGCAACATGACGAGCCCGATGATGACAAAAACAACAATGATAGTGCGTGCCGCTGGCCTGAGCCAGTGCTGAAACCCTGAAAGCCAACCATCCGCCTGCGGAAAGGCAAAGACAAAGATACCGAAAAAGAAAATAAGCCAGACAACCGTGCCCGAAACGTAGTACCAGGGGCTGGTGAGGACAAAACCTATCCCGGAGAGCGCCGAGGCGATGATCTTGAGAAAAATGGCAACGAAGAAAAGATTGATCCGTGGTGTTGCCGAAGCCTGAAGAGAAAGCTTCATCCCGCCTTCATTTCAGAGACGGCACCGTGGCTGTCTCCTGCCAGCGGTGGCGGGCTGAATCACCAAACCCGCCCTTGCCCCGCAATGGCAATTTTGCTAACATTTTAACTAATACCACCAGTCCAGGCAAGAAAGCGAAGAAGACGGTATGCGAGACAATCCCGATAAGAGGAAAGAAAAGAACCATTCTCCGGAAGAAAGCCATAGAGTTGCCACCAGCGGCGATATTGAGGTTGCTACCTACCTTGGTATTGCCAAGGAAATAAGCGGGGAGCAGCCGGTAATCAGCGAGGCAGCCACCCCCGCCACGGAGCGCGAGGCAATTATTATCCTTGATTTTGGCTCCCAGTACAACATGCTTATTGCCCGCCGCGTGCGTGAAGCCAGAGTTTACTGCGAGCTCCTGCCCCATGACACGCCGTGGGAGAAGATCAAGCCCCTCAATCCAAGGGGGTTCATCCTTTCGGGAGGTCCGGCAAGCGTCTACGACCCCAATGCCCCCCTTGCCCCCGCCTACGTTTACGAGAGCGGGCTGCCTGTGCTTGGCATCTGCTACGGGATGCAGGC
>JAOAEN010000209.1 GCA_026416775.1 Dehalococcoidales bacterium | reverse complement strand
AGATGTGTATAAGAGACAGGTGTGAGAGGGGGACAAAGGGGGTGAGCATGAAAAGCCAGACAATCGCAGACAAAACTAGATTACATGAGAGCAGACAAAGGGATGAGCTTGAAAAATCAGCCAGTTAAGGACAAAATCAGATTGTCTGAGATGGTGATTGCAGGAGTGGTCACAAAAAATCGACCGGATGCGGGCGGGGCCAGGCTATCCGGGAGGTGCTAAAGGAGACGAATTACAGCATTTAGGGACATTGGGGGTCACCGTCGTTTTTGACGCGGCAATTTTCCCCGTCGTATGATGGGTGGAAACGGAAAAATCGCATGAGAGGCTGTGGCATGAGGACGGACAAATATATCGTCACCGAGGTGCGGGCAGACAAGCTATTTCCCGGCGAACCAAGGGGACTTCACGAGGTAGTCCACAGTGGATTTACCTTCCCGACGCACGTCGCATGGCTTGACGGGGAGGTCGTTCCTGGGGCTTTCTACGTGGAGGCTGTCTGGGTCTGGCCGGGATGTGCCTCAGAGAGGCCGGCGGCAGAGGCGCACAGACATGATTTCCCGGAGGCGATTGGCTTTTTCGGGACGGATTTTTACCACCCCCGCGACCTCGGCGGTGAGGTCGAGCTCTGGCTTGATGGCGAAAGGCACGTGATGACACAGAGCTTCGTGGCCTTTGTCCCTGCGGGTATGGAGCACTGTCCTCTCATCATGCGCCGTGTGGAGCGTCCTATCTTCCACTTTGCCATGGGACTCGGCAGCCGCTACGAAAGGTAGGTGGTGGGGAGATACGGGATAATCCTTCCTGCGGGATAGCAGGTACCCGCTTTACGCGGCACGGGCTTTTCCGTGCGTGGGACTAATGGTGGTGGCACTTGACGAAGTGTTTTGACCCCACGGCGACCATCACCGGGACTTCTTGGGAGCATGACTCCTTGGCTTCCGGGCAGCGTGTGTGGAAGCGGCAGCCGGGCGGTGGGTTCAGCGGTGAGGGCATCTCGCCGCTCAGGATGATCTGCTGGGGTTGTTCCTTCCCCTCTTCGGGGAGGGTGAGCATGGAGGCGGAGATCAGCGCTTTGGTATAGGGGTGTATTGGGTTCTGGAAGACCTCTTCGGCGTTGCCGTACTCCACGAATTGCCCAAGATACATGATGGCAACGTCGTGGCTCATGTAGCGCACCGTTGCCAGGTTATGGGCAATGACAAGATAGCTCAATTTGTACTGGTCCTGCAGGTCCTTGAGTAGGTTCATGATCTGGGCACGGATGGACACGTCCAGCGCCGAGACCGGCTCATCAAGAATGACGAGGCTGGGGTTGAGGGCGAGGGCGCGTGCCACCGCAATCCTCTGCCGCTGTCCACCGCTGAACTCGTGGGGGTAACGGTCGATGTGGTCGGGGTTCAGTCCCACCTGGGTGAGGAGTTCGGCAACGCGGGCGCGGACCTCTTTCTTGGTCATCTGAGTATTGATCTCAAGGGGCTCGGCGATGATGTCGCGGATGCGCATCCTCGGGTTCATCGAACTCCATGGGTTCTGCTGGACGTACTGCACGCGTGGCCGGTAGAGCTTTTTGAGCTCCGCGGAAGAAAACTTGTACAGGTCTTTCCCCTCAAAGAGGATGGTGCCGGAGGTGAGTCTTTCCAAGAGGAGAAGGGCCTTGGCAATGGTGGTCTTGCCGGCACCCGATTCGCCGACAAGGCTCAGGGTCTTTCCGCGCTCAATGGTAAACGATACCCCGTCCACCGCCTTCACCCAGCCGACAACGCGCTGCAAGAGCCCGCGCGTTACCGGATAGTGCTTGACAATATCACGGGCTTCCAGAAGAACATCAGCCATGGGCTATCTTACCTTCCAGCACGATACAGTATGGTCGTTACCGATATTCACTTCGGGTGGCTCTTCGCGGCGGCAGATGTCCATCGCCTGCGGGCAGCGCGGGGCAAAGCGGCAGCCGGGGGGAAGGTTGAGCAGGGAAGGCGGCTGTCCTTCAATTGAGTAAAGGCGCTCGTCCTTGCGGTCAAGTCGCGGCACCGAGTTGATCAGGGCGCTTGTGTAGGGATGACGGGGAGCCTTGAAGATCTCCCTCGTGGAGGCACTTTCCACGATCTTGCCGGCGTACATCACGCCCACGCGGTGGCACATGTTTGCCACCACCCCGAAGTCGTGGGTGATGAAGATAATGGCAACGTTCGTCTTTTTCTGGATGTCCTTGAACAGGGCAAGGTACTGTGCCTGGATCGTGGCGTCAAGGGCGGTGGTCGGCTCATCGGCGATAAGAAGGCGCGGCTGGCAGGACATGTCAATTTAGCCTACCACA
>JAOAEN010000208.1 GCA_026416775.1 Dehalococcoidales bacterium | reverse complement strand
GACTGGGACTGCTCGTTTCGGGCAATATACCTCCAACTGACACTATCCCAAAGCCAGGGGGGCCTGCCGCACCTTGAGCAGTAAACACGGACGCCGTTACCTACCGCTTCCTCGCGGCAGCTCACCAGCCTTGAGCAGCCCGGACAATAGACCTTCTTGGTGCATAGCTTCATCGATGGCCTCCTTCGGTTATGGTGAAAATAGCCAGCCGCAAGCGGCGCAATGGCCTGCGAAAAAATGGTCAGGTCACGGGAGTCTCAGCTTGAGGCCTGACCAGAGTCATCTTTCCCCTGCCTGAGCCGGGCAAACTCCTCAAGGAGTTCCTTTTCCCGACGGCTCAGCTTCTGGGGGGTAACCACCCTGACGGCGACATAGCAATCGCCTCTACCATGGCGGTCCAGGTGCGGAAGCCCCGCCTGCCCGACCCGGAAGACGGTGCCGGTCTGGGTGCCCTCGGGAATCTCCAGCACCATTTCGCCGGTAAGCCCGGCTATCCTGACACGACCGCCGAGGGCAGCGATGGTGAAGGGGATCTCATGCTCAAGATAGATGTCATCACCGCGGCGCACGAAGCGGGGGTGCTCCGCCACATGGAGCACGATATAGAGATCCCCGGAGCCGGTGCTGCCCCTTTCCCCGCAACCTTCAAGCCTTATCGTGTAGCCGCTGTCGGCACCGGCAGGGATGCGCACCCTAATTTCCTGCTTCGTCTCGGTGATGCCCCTGCCCTGGCAGTTCTTGCAGACCTGCCTGATAATCCTGCCGCTGCCGTGACACCTCGAGCAGGTCAGTATCTGGCGGATAAGGCTGTAGCCGGAGCGGCGCTCGTGGACGATCTGCCCGCTCCCGGAGCATGACGTGCAGCTAACAAGCCCGCCGGGCGCGGCACCGCTGCCGTGGCACGCCGGGCAGGGTTCCGACCGCGTTAGCTCAATCGTTTTTTCCGCTCCTGAGGCCACGTCCTCAAGGGTCACGGTGAGGTCATACCTGAGGTCGGCACCCCGGCGTGCCTTCCGCGAAG
Source organism: Dehalococcoidales bacterium (assembly GCA_026416775.1). GTDB lineage: Bacteria > Chloroflexota > Dehalococcoidia > Dehalococcoidales > RBG-16-60-22 > JAOAEN01. Next base: position 1,383 of record JAOAEN010000208.1, on the reverse strand, counting down.
AGGTCCTGGCGCCGAAGAGGCTATCAAAGATCCCGTTGCCGAAGCCAAAAATGTCGCCAAGCCCGAACTCGCGGAAGAGCCCGGCGAAGTCCACACCGCGGTAGATGTCCTCCTGGGTGTAGCCTTCAAGCCCGGCATGCCCGTAGGTATCGTAGAGACGCCGTTTCTCCGGGTCGCTCAGGACGGCATAAGCTTCGTTGATCTCCTTCATCCGGGCGACCGCCTCGGGGTCACCGGGGTTACGGTCGGGATGATATTTCATCGCCAGGGTGCGGTAGGCCTTCTTGATAGCCGCCTCATCGGCGTCCCTTTCCACACCCAGAACGGCGTAGTAGTCGGGCTTCACCGTGCTCCTCGCAACCATGGCGTCACCTTACCGCAACTTTTTTTCGCACTGGCGGCAGGCAACAAGCGGTGGCGAAAAGCGGTCAATCCGCCTCATTTCACCCACGGGACGGGACTGACCACAGTATTTACAGACAAAGGTAAACTCTTTCTGCGTGCTATCCTGCCTCTGAGTTTCCGTCGCCATAGGTACTGTGCCATCTGCATCAGTCTTCTGATTTCTTCTCCGACTTGGACTCCGACTTTTCTTCGCCCGTGCCGCGATCCTTGCGGTAATCGGTCACGTAGAAGCCGGACCCCTTGAAGATGATGGGCACCGGGGTGAAGAGACGGCGCGTCGGGCCGTGGCACTGGGGGCAGGGAGTCGCCCCGTCATCACCGAAATGCCTTCTCACCTCAAAGCGGTGCTGGCAATGCTGGCACTCGTACTCGTAAATCGGCATACTTCCCTCCGTGAACTGCTGGCAGCATTTCCCGTGCAAAGACCGTGATAGTGAAATTACCGGCTACTTCCGCCGGGACAGAGCGGTCTTCCCTCTCTATTTTTTGACATTAGAGGGATTCCCGGCAAGGGCTGCCTCGACAGGCTTTTGCTGGGAAGTGCTCTGGTAGCCGCAGCCGAAGCATTCCTCGCGCCAGCCCTTGTAAAGGCTGAAGTAACGATAGACAGTACCACCGCAGTTGGGACAGCTCCTTACCATATACTTGTCCATCATCCTTACCCCCTTCTTCCCGGCTAGATGGCACCGTTAGCAGTCCGCGAACCCATCTGCCAAGAATTTTACATGCGCCTGTATTAGAATTACGTTAGAAAAGTGCTAAAATTCCATTAGATGCTGAGGTTGCCGTGATATGGTGGAGATCCCGCGGTCAGGTCTGGAGAAATTTGCCCTCGAGCCGGCGCTTGAGCTCATCCTGAAGAACGCGGTAAAAGCCCTCAGGGGGAGTGCCGGTGTGGTGGCGATCTGGAGCGAAGCGGAGCGCCGTTACGTGGTGGGGGCATCCTACGGGCTGGATGAACATGCCCTTGAGCAGATG
>JAOAEN010000207.1 GCA_026416775.1 Dehalococcoidales bacterium | reverse complement strand
GATCAAGTCAATGCTGGTGAAGAATGCCCCGGCAGCCGAGATACGCAGGCAGGCAATCAGAGAGGGGATGATAACCCTGCTCAAGGACGGCATGCTGAAGGTAAAACAGAACATCACAACCCCGCTTGAAGTCATCCGCAGTGCCTATTCCGTGGCGTGACGAGGCAGGTAATATGCTCTACCAGTATGTGGCATGCAATGAAGCCGGTGAGATTGTTAGGGGGAAAATCTCCGCAAACAGCGAAGAGGCGATCAACCAGATGCTGGGCTATGCGGGCTACCGTCTCATCAACCTGAAACCGTACGTCCCGTTCATGAGCATGGACAGCCTCACCGCCCGGCTTTTCCCGATCAAGCCAAACGACGTTATTCTGCTCTTCCGCCAGCTTGCATTGCTGATTGAGTCCGGAATAAGCGTTGTCGCCGGGCTTGAGCTGCTTCGCGACCAGACGGCAAAACCATCATTGAAGAAGGTGCTTTCGGAAGTCATCGCCGATGTCCGCGGGGGTAGCCAGCTCTCCCGTGCTATGAGCCGGCACCCCGAGGTCTTTTCGCCGGTAAACTGCCGGACGCTGAGCATCGGTGAGCAAACCGGGAACCTGGAAACGATGCTGAGGCAGATGGCTGACCACATGGAAAGGGATGCCAGCACCCGCAAGAGCATAAAGGGGGCGCTCATGTACCCGGCGATCGCCGGGGTGGTGACCGTGATCGTGGTCTGTGTGCTCCTATTTTTCGTCCTTCCCGCATTTGCCAGCCTTTACTCCTCGCTGGGGGCCCAGCTTCCCACGCTTACCAGAATGCTTATTGAGCTTTCAAATGTACTGCGCAAATATGCCATGCATATCTTCATGGGTATTGCAATCATTATCGGGCTGGTTGTCATTTACCTCCGTACCCCGGACGGGAAGTACAGGCTGGACGTGCTTATGCTGAAGCTCCCTCTGATCGGGAAGATCAACCTCCTGAATGAACTTTCCCGCTGCTGCCGTGGCATCTCGCTACTGTTCAGTGCTGGGCTGCCGCTCACGGAAATCATGCCGCTTGTCGTCCAGAGCTGTAACAACCGGGTTATCGCGCAGGGGCTGCACGAGGTCGAGACGGGCATGCTCAGGGGTGAGGGAATTGCCCGTCCCATGTCCCAGAACACGGTGTTCCTGCCGATGATGGTGCAGATGATCAAAGTAGGCGAGGAGACGGGCAATCTGGAGACATCCCTGCAGGCGATAGCCCAGAACTTTGAAATAGAGGCGTCCGAGAAGACAAAAACGCTCATCGGGCTGATACCGCCTGTGATGACCATCCTCATCGCCGGGTTCGTGGGCCTGATTGCCTTGTCCATGGTCTCGGCAATGTATTCCATCTACGGGCAGGCCTTCTAGCATGATTGCAGGATAGGGAAAGATGAAACGCTTGAAGCTCGGCAAGGCTTTCTGGCTTGCGCTCGTTGCGGGAGTGTTCCTCATCATGCTGGCCGGACTTGGTATAACACGCTCCCAGCAGGTGCAGGAAGAGGAAAAGCTGCAGCAGGAGATTGATTCCGGCATGAAAAACCTCCAGAAGCTTCAGGTTACCGGACTCACGCAGCAGCTTGACGATCTGAAACGGAAGCTGGCCATGGAAAAGGAACGCCTTGCCGAGGTGAAGGGCAGGCTTGACCGTACCGTGGTCAGCGCCGACGTTGTTGATGAACTCTTTGCCATTGCTGATTACTGCGGGGTTACCGTCATGGCGGTAAACATGTCACCCGTCCAGGCATCCGACTACCACGGGGTCAGTCTGCTGGCAACGACGCTGAGCGCAAGCGCCACGGGCGCTCTGGACAGCATCATCAGCTTTGTGGTGAGCCTGAATAACGATTTTACCACCGGGGTGATGAGGTCGTTCAGCATCAGCCTGCCGGCCCCGGAGGAAGCGGCGCAGCAGGAAAGCCTGCCGGTGGTTACGCTGCAGATGACCATATATTCATACGAGGAGGCTCCCTGATGGCAAGGGACACGATGAGTCTCTATTTCGGCGATAGTGGCATCCGCGTTATGACCACACGCGGCAGGCGTATTACCAAGCTTGCCTACATTCCTGTTGACATAAACCTGGCGGACAGCAAGGCCTCCGAAAAGGAGAATGAGATTGCAAATCAGATAAGGCATCTCTTCAGGGCACAGCGCATCGGCGGCCGCAGGATCATCCTCGGAATAAGCGGTCTGCATTGCTTTGTCCGTCCGGTCCTCCTGCCCGAGCTGCCACGCAAGATGCTTGAGGAAGCGGTCAGCAGGGAGGCAAAAAGGGTGTTTCCGGTGCCGCTTGACCAGTTCTACCTGTCGTGGCAGATCATGTCATCCTCCGGAGGAAAAGCCCGCATACTGTTGGTGGCAATACCCAGAAACATTGCGGATGCCGCCGTGAGGAT
>JAOAEN010000206.1 GCA_026416775.1 Dehalococcoidales bacterium | reverse complement strand
GCGACCAGACGGCGCGCGGTGGCGGTTGCCGCCTCCTTCCCACCAAAGCTCAGTGCATCCAGAAGGACGATAACGATAATCGCACCGCGGCCCTGCGCCTGGCGTAACGGGAGGACGACGCTCTGGTTATCCGAAGGCATGATGACAGCGACCACGGACCCGCTACCGAAACGCTCTGCCTGAAGTTCCAGCCATTCCCCGATGGGGGTGGTGCCATGGGCGCGCAGCAGCGCAAGGTCATGGAGGATACGCTCAAGATGCCTCTGTCCGGCTTCGGCAAGGCAGATGTACGGGCGCTCGCCCGCCGCAAGTAACCCCACCCTCTTGCCCTCATCAATGTACTTTCTGGCGAGGGATGCGGCAATGGTGATGGCGTAGTCCTCCGTCGTCTCACCGTTCTCTCCGAGCCGGTAGGTCCGGCACATATCGGGGACAAGCCACAGCTCGTTAAAGGCAAAATAGGTGCGGTCGGGGTCAAACTCCTTCACGACGAGCCTACCGACATGGGCGGTTGTCTGCCAGTGGATGCGGCGCAGGCTATCGCCACTTGCGTATTCGCGCACGCGTGAAGCCCCCGGGCCGCTCCCGCTCGCCAGCCAGCGGCGGATATTTTCCCCCATCTCACGGCGCGGGATGATATCAAAATAGGGCAGCTCAAGGGCAGCCGGAAGCACGGTAAAGTAACGCGCCTCTCCCAGCCTCCTGACCACGGGGAAAAAGCCGAAGGGGTCGCTGACCTTCACAAGGAGCGGGCCGATGTGGTACCGCCCGCGTTTTGTAAGGCGAATGCGGCCCCGCCAGCTCCGGCTACCACCGGACGGAAGGCTGAAGGCGGTGGTTTCCTGATAGTCGGGGATATCGGATGCCACCGTTACCTCCAGGCGCGGTATCGGCAGGCGGAAGCTGCTGCTCAAGGTGAACTCAACTTCAAAGCTGCTGCCCACCCTATGATACGGGGCGATCTCCCCCACCCGGGCACCGAGTCTACTACTGCTTAGATGCGACCAGACCCTCGCCGATACGAGCACCACCACCATGAAGACAAAGAGACGGAAGAGAAGCGTAAAGCCCCCGGCCAAAGCCAAAAAAAGTGTAAGCAGCGGGACAATGGCTACAAGCCACCTTCGGCACATCCTCACCACCCCTTAAAAGCAATCAAAAACAGCTAGCGCCTGAGCGGAGTGCCCGGGACAGGCGTACTTTCCAGTATTTCCATAATCACGGCACGGGCATCCCTGCCCTGCGACTGCCCCGCCGAGGACACGAGCACCCGGTGGGCAAGGGCGGGGATAGCAAGCACCTTCACATCATCCGGAAGCACGTAATCGCGCCCCTTGAGGAGCGCCCTCGCCTGCGAGGCACGAAAGAGGGCAAGCGAACCGCGCGGCGATGCCCCGAGGTAGAGGAAAGGGTGACGGCGCGTTGCCCCCACCAGCCGGACAATGTATTCCTTGATGAGGTCGTCCACATAGATGTGCTTCACCACTTCCTGAAGCGCAAGGACGTCGGAGGCCTCAAGCACCGGGGTAAGCTCCTCAATCGGGTGGACGAACTGCTGCCTTTCCATGATCGCGATTTCCTCAGCCGCCGACGGATAGCCAATGGAGATGCGCAGCATGAAGCGGTCAAGCTGGGCCTCAGGAAGGGGGAAGGTACCTTCATACTCAATCGGGTTCTGGGTGGCAAGCACGTGGAAGGGAGACGGCATGCGGTGGGTGACCCCGTCCACGGTGAGCTGCCGCTCCTCCATTGCCTCGAGAAGGGCGGACTGTACCTTGGGGGTGGCACGGTTGATCTCGTCGGCAAGCACAATCTGCGCCATGATCGGCCCCGGACGGAATTCAAAATCCCCCGTCTTCTGGTTGAAGACCGAGACCCCGGTGATGTCGCCGGGAAGCATGTCCGGGGCAAACTGGATGCGCTTGAAAGCACAGTTGATGGAACGGGCAAGGCTCCGCGCCAGCATCGTTTTCCCCACCCCCGGCGCATCCTCAATGAGCAGGTGTCCCCGGCTGAGGACGGTGATGACCGCAAGCTCCACGACCTCGGTCTTGCCCACCATCACCTTCTCCATGTTCTGGACAATTTTTACCGCTATTTCCTGCGCCCGGATAATCTCTTCACCTTCCACAGGTCACCCCCGATACCCGCTTGGAGTATAGCACAAGAAACGCTCGCCCACCAACCCCCATATTACCTCCTTCGCACTTACCCGCAGGCACCGCACCACCCGCAGCTCCCTCTCCGGCATGAGATTGGAAACCGACTTCTCCCTTCAGGCAGGCTGTACACGATGGAGAGCAGAAAACGGGAGGATCTCTTTATCAACAATAAAACCCGCTAGATTTGCCTTTCGGCGATCGGTGCTCACCTCACCCCTGTATCCCCTCTCCAGCCTGAGACATCATCAGGAGCCCGCTGTTCTTTCTGGCTGGAGAGGGGAATAATAGGTA
>JAOAEN010000205.1 GCA_026416775.1 Dehalococcoidales bacterium | reverse complement strand
GACGAAGCCGCTGTGCTCAAGGAATGGCTCCAGGCCAAGGCCGAGGAGGACAAGCACAAGAAGAAGCTGGGCGAGTTGGAGGCGGAACTCGATGCGAAGGCGTATGCGAAGTACCCGACGCTGACCGAGGCCGAGGTGAGGGCGTATTTTGAGCCGAAGCTTCCCAAGTACACATGGCCAAGGATCATCCTTTTCGGTGACATCCCGCGCAATCCCACCGGCAAGATCGAGAAACCAAAGCTGAGGGAACGCTACGCCAATGTCCGCTGGACTCAGCAGGGCTAAGCGTCCAGCACCTAACCGGGACGGGGAAGAGGCTGGTATAGGGGGAAGTATGGACTTCAAAGACTGCATCAGGTTTGCCAACGAGAACCGGACCTGCTACCTGGCAACGGTGGAAGGGGACCAACCCAGGGTACGCTGCCTGGGCATGTGGTATGCCGATGAGACCGGTTTTTACTTCCAGGCGCAGTCGGTCAAGGCGATGTGCAAACAGCTTGAGCAGAACCCGAAGTGCGAGGTCTATTTCCACAGCAAGGACTTCTCCAGGGTGATGAGGGTCTCCGGCAAGGTGAGATTCATCACCGACCGTGCGGTCCGGGCTAGGTGCATTGCCGAAAGACCTTTCGTCAAGAACTTCGGCATCACCGATCCCGATAACCCGCTCCTTGCTGTCTTCCAGATCTACACCGGCGAAGCCTACTTCTGGACAATGGCAGACAGCATGAAAGAGGCAAGCATCCCAAGGATAAAGTTCGGCAATGGGTAATAAGAGGACATTTCCCGACTACATTATGATAGTTATCGGGTTAACCCCTCTTCCGCAGTTTAAAACCGAGGGCAGGAAGGGTCTGAAATTCCTGCCCTTTTTTGATTCCTAAAATTCCAAATCAACCGGAGAGTACTCTACCTTGGGGTTACTGTACTATCCGGAGAACATAACGAGACTGGACCAGAGGTCCAGCTAGAAAAGGAGGGAAATGACCGGTTTACCAGGAATCTTCTGGGTGGTGCCGGTAGCCGGGGTGGTCACGATCATCTTCGCCATCTTCCTCATCAGGAACATCCTGAAGCGGCCCACCGGCACTCCCAGAATGAAGGAAATTGGTGACATCATCTTCCAGGGCGCCTGGGCATTCCTCAAGCGCCAGTACGGCACCATCGCCATGTATGCCATCGTGGTTGCCGTGATCATCGGGGTGCTGGTGGGAGTCCTCACCAGTCCGGCAGAGGCGGCAAGTGTGGGCGTCAGCAAGCTCGGAATCGGCTGGCGGACAGCCATTGCCTTCCTCGTGGGGGCCTTCTGCTCGGGGCTTGCCGGCTTCATCGGCATGTACATTGCCGTGAAGTCAAACGTGCGTTGTGCGGCTGCCGCCCAGAGGAGCCTATCTGAAGCGGTAAATGTCGCCCTACGTGGCGGTGCCGTCTCCGGCTTCCTCATCACCGCCCTCAGCCTTATCGGCGTAACCGTCATCTTCTTTGCCTACGGCGGCTACGACAAGCCGGGGATTGCCCCGCATCTCATCGTCGGTTTCGGCTTCGGGGCAAGCTTTGTTGCCCTGTTTGCCCAGCTTGGCGGCGGCATCTAAACCAAGGCTGCCGATGTCGGGGCCGACCTTGTCGGCAAGGTGGAAACGGGGATTCCCGAGGACGACCCCCGCAATCCGGCGGTGATTGCAGACCTCGTCGGCGACAACGTGGGGGACTGTGCCGGACGTGGTGCCGACCTCTTTGAGTCCACCGCTGCCGAGAACATCGGGGCGATGATCCTCGGTATTGCCGCCTACCTCGCCACAAAGAACGTCGCCTGGGTGCTCTTTCCGCTCTGTGTGCGTGCCTTCGGCATGATCGCCAGCATGATCGGGCTTCTCTGCGTCCGCGCCAAAGAAAACGAAAACGCGATGAATGCCCTCAACCGCGGCTACTACGTTTCAATCGCCCTTTCCGTGGTCGGGCTTGCCATCACCGTGCACTTCATGCTCGGTAACTGGTGGCTCTTCGGTGCCGGCATGATCGGCATCATTGCCAGCATCGTGATTGTCTTCATCACGCAGTACTACACCGAATCACGCTTCCAGCCCGTCCGCGATATTGCCGAGGCCTCAAAGACTGGCCCGGCCACCAACATCATCATGGGCATGTCGGTGGGCTTTGCCACCACTCTTGCCACGGCGGTGGTCATCGGGATAGCCCTGCTCCTTGCCTACTGGATGGGTGAGGAAAGCGGCGTCCACGGTGCGGGTGCCTTCGGCACCGCGGTTGCCACCATGGGGATGCTCATGACCTGCCCGTTCGTCCTGTCCATGGACACCTTCGGTCCCATTACCGATAATGCCAACGGGATCAACGAGATGGCAGGTGCCGGTCCCGAGGTGCGCCGTATTACCGACCGGCTCGATGCCGTGGGCAACACCACTAAAGCCCTGACCAAGGGCTACGCGATGGGATCGGCGG
>JAOAEN010000204.1 GCA_026416775.1 Dehalococcoidales bacterium | reverse complement strand
CTTCAACATGGTCGGCGACGGGCTGCGCGATGCCCTTGACCCGAGTCTGCGTGGCACCATCTAGAGGTCTGCCGCGGGACGACAATTTACGGCGGAATGACGCAGGCATACCGGCTTATGGTTCTTTCCTTGAGGACTGTTCTGGCGACCGAGCCTTTCTCTTGCCTGTGCTGCCCTGACGGCTGGCTCCGCCGTTAAGGTGCGCGGTCGGGTCAACCCGTTTTTCGCATGAAGGGACAGGGGTACCTTTTGCCGGTAAAAAAAGAAGGGGGCCTTTTCAGACCCCCCTTCTTTGTCCTGACGGCTTCTTTACTTGCTCAGCCAGACGCTATCGGGATCCCAGATGTAGAAGGCATAGTAGTTCTGGGTGCCGGAGTCGTGTACCTTGGGTGACTCAACGAAGCCCATCGCGTTGGAGCTGATGGGAATGTAGGAGCAGTCCTCCCAGATCAGCCGGATAATCTCGTCGCTGAGCTGCTTGGCTTTGGCCGGGTCCGCCTCGGAGAGGGCGGGCTCAATCTTGGCGATGACCTCGTCCGGCAGCTTGACGCTCACGTCGATGACGCTGGTGGGCGGGAAGTAGGCCTTGAGCCATGCCGGGAAGTTCACATCGACGGCATAGCCCGTGACGACCATGGCGTTCTCCCATCCGTTCAGCATGTAGTCCCAGAACTTGGCGTTATCGACAAGCTCGACCTCGGCCTGAATACCTATTGCCTTCAGGAATTCCTGCACCGCTAGGGCCTTGGAGTGGTAACCGCCCATGGTGATGATCTTGGTGGCAAAGCCGTTCGGATAGCCCGCTTCCGCAAGGAGCTGTTTTGCCTTGTCCGGGTTATACTCACGTGATGGCAGGTCGGCATTGTGGGAGGCATACTGGGGCGGACTCATCTGGTTGTTCACTGCCAGGAACCCGTAGCCCATCGCCTCGACAATTGCCTCTTTGTCAATGGCATGCTCGATGGCCTTGCGGACTCTCGCATCGCGGAAGATGGAGGACTCGTTCTTCGTATCGAACATGATGAAGTCGGTACCTTCCATCTTGGTGCGGACAGTGAAGCCCTTGCTCTTCATGTCGGCAAGGTCCTTGCCTTCAACAAACGCCAGCATGTCAGCTTCACCCGCTTCCAGGGCCTGAAGCTGGGTCAGCTTTTCCTTCACGAAGAGAATGGTCAGCCCGTCAAGGTAGGGTTTGCCTTTCTGCCAGTAGTCCTCGTTCTTGACGAGCTTGAGGTGGACGCCCTTTTCGAAGCTCTCGAACTTGAAGGGCCCGGTGCCGATGGGGTGCTCCTTCATCCAGTCGACGCCGTGCTCCTTATAGGCGGTAGGCGAGAAGAACATCATTTCAATACCGGCGAACCCGGTCCAGAAGTCGTTCTTGTACTCCTTGAGGTAGAGACGGACGTGGTAGTCATCCAGGATTTCCCAGCGGTCCCAGGTCTGCGTGCCAGCCCGTCCGAGGTTGATCAGCTCCTGAGCCTCGGCCACCACGGCTTCGGCGGTAAAGGTGGTCCCGTCGTGGAATTTCACGCCCTGCCTCAGCGTGAAGGTGATGTAGCTGTAGTTCGGTCCCCACTCCCAGCCGGTTGCCAGCCAGGGGATGGGATTGCCGTTGATGTCAAGCTTGACGAGGGGCTCAAAGATGGTGAACCCGGCGATCATCCTCTGGGGGTTGGTGCTGTCGGTGGGCCAGCCCGGGATCTGGGTAAGTTCGAATGGCCATATGTACCTCAAGGTGCCGCCGTACTTTGACTCCTGCGTCGGCGTGGCTGCGGGCGTGGTGGCGGCGGGGTTTCCGCAGGCACTCAGCAAGAGTGCGGGTAACAGGATGAGGGCAAGAATCACAAACAGCTTTCTCATTTATCACCTCCGTGTAGATTTTTCAGCCTCTAGTCTGCTCTGGTTTGTTTCTGGCCTGCCGACGGGCTTGCCGCATGTTACTTCGGGCTGAAGCATATCCGGCGGGGAAGACGGGTGACATTCATACGGCGGGTAATGGCTACCATCGTGTCATCATGGCTCAATACCGGAACGGTGTTAACTATTTTACAATGGGTGCTTGAGGAGAGTCAAGCTGATTCCGAAAAAGGTTTTTTATGTTTGTTAGTCTTTCATTATCCCGCCGTGCGAACCGGCTCTATCTACAATTGGCTGTCTTTTTAAGCTCACCCCTTCCCCCCTCTCACACGGGAGCACCTGCATGATTGGCAGATTCAGCTACCACCTGTCTCCAGCCATCGGGTTTGCAGTCCTTCTGCATCTAAAGACGGGAAGAGTTCTTAAGTGCGATAGCCCCTTTACCTTCAGTTCCGTCAGGCATTGATGGTCCGGCATGTTTTAAAATGGTGACCTTTAAAGGTCGGGCAGGGCCTCTTTGCTAAACCCGGTATCCAGCCGGGTAGAGCTGCGGGCCTCTCTCATGCCCCCGGCAGGGTGGGGGAATAAAGGGAACGGGGGCTATAATGGGTG
>JAOAEN010000203.1 GCA_026416775.1 Dehalococcoidales bacterium | reverse complement strand
AGAAACGCCTGACGGGCGTATTTCTGCCATATCCAGACAGCAAGGATCATGACCGGCACCATGGTCAGCATGATCAGCCCGAGGCGCCAGTTCATCGTGAGCATGATGATGGCGATGCCCAGGAGCGTCAGGAGGCTGGTGATGAGGGAAAGTATCCCCTGGGTGACGAGTTCCTGCAACTGCTGGACGTCGTTCTGCACGCGGCTCATGAGCTTGCCGACCTTGTTACGGTCAAAAAAGGAAAGGGAAAGCCGGTGCAGGTGGGCGAAGAGCTCGGTGCGCATGCGGTAGATCACCGATTGTCCGGCGTAGGAGAGGTAGAGGTTTTCCCAGTACTGCCCGAACCAGAGCACCACGGCGATGATCACGAAGATGAGGCTGACGATGTTGAGCCCGCTCAGGTCCCCCCGGACGATGTTATTGGTGGCAATGGCGACAAGGTAGGGCGTCGCCAGTGTGGCAAGCGTGCGGATAAGCATGCCAACCGCCCCGATACCCAGCCATTTCTTCACTGGCAGAAGGTACCTGGGCAGCCTGGCAATCACCCGGCTGTCGTATATTCTGCCGAGCGATTCGTCATCGTCAAATCTCCCCCCCGGTCTCCCCGGACCGCCGGGGCGGAAGAAACCACCTGGTCCGCCGTGAAACATGGTGCTCCCTAGTCCACCACAATCTGTTCTGCCGCCTGGTCCTGGCTCAACTGCAGCTCATAGAGCTCCCTGTAAAGCCCGTTGCGTGCCATGAGCTCGGCGTGCGTGCCCTTCTCCACAAGCTCACCATTGTCCAGCACCAGGATGAGGTCGGCATTCTGGATGATCGGTAGCCGGTGGGTGATGATGAAGGTCGTCCTGCCCTTGATAAGGCGCTCCAGAGCCTCGCGGATGAGCTTTTCCGTCCGGGCATCCACGCTTGCCGTGGAGTCGTCCAGAATGAGGATGGCAGGGTCAACGAGGAGCGTGCGGGCAATGGCAAGGCGCTGTTTCTCCCCGCCGGAAAGCGTATCACCCCGCTCACCGACCCAGGTTTCGTAGCCTTCCGGAAGCGACATGATGAAGTCATGGAGACGGGCGGCTTTGGCGACCTCAATTATCTTCTCCATGCTGGCGTTGCTTGCGCCATAGGCAATATTCTCACGGATCGTCGCCGAAAAGAGAAAGACGTCCTGCTGGGCGGCGACGACATTCTTGCGCAGCGAGGCGAGAGTAACATCACGGATGTCGATGCCGTCGATGAGGATCCTCCCCGAAGTCACGTCATAGAAGCGGGCAAGAAGGTTGGCCACGGTGCTCTTGCCGCTGCCGGACTTTCCAAGTAGTGCCACAAGCTGCCCCGGCTTCACCTCAAAACTCACGTTCTTGAGCGCTGGCTCAAGGTTGTTATAGCTGAAGCTCACGTTCTCAAATACCACATGCCCCCTCACCCTGCCCAGCTTGATGGCGTTGGGCTTTTCCCTGACGGCGGATTCAGCATCAAGGATCTCCAGGATGCGCTGCCCTGCGGAAGCGGTGCGGGAAAAGAGGTTGACGAGCATGCCCAGCCGGCCGATCGGCATCATCATCAGCCCGACGAGTAGGATGAACTGGGTTACCTCGCCGATGGTCATGTTCCCGGCCATCACCTGGCGGCCGCCGTACCAGAGGATGAGGATGGTCGGCAGCGACACGAGCAGCACCATGGTGGGCATATTGATGGACATGAGCCGTGCCGCCTTCATCTGCTCATCGTAGAGGTCCTGCGCCTGAGAGGCGAATTTGGCACTTTCCGCCCCCTCCTGCGAGAACGCCTTGACGACGGCCACCCCGGAGAGGCTCTCTTCAAGGGTATTGTTCATGAAGCCCATCGTTGCCTGCACTTTAAGCCATATGGGGCGGATGCGCCTGCCAAAAGACACCGCAACCCAGAGCACCGGCGCGACAAAGGCGATGGTCATCATGGCAAGCTGCCAGTTCATGGAGAACATCATGACGGCAACCCCGAAGAACATGAAGACGGTCTGCGCCATGCCGAGGAGACCCATGGCAAAGAACATGCGCACTGCTTCCACGTCCACCGTGGCGCGCGACATGAGCTGCCCGGTCTGGTTGCGGTCGTGGAAGGAAAAGCTCAGGCGGGTGAGCCTGCCGTAAAGGGCATTGCGGATGTTATAGGCGATCTTCTGTGCGGCAACCTCGGCAAAGTAGCGCTGCCCGTAGCCGGCAAACCCCCGCAGCGCGGTCGCCGCGATGATGACCACCGCGGCAATGACGATGGCACTGCGCCTGCCGGAGCTGAGGACAATATCAATCCCGTTGCCGAGCATACGGGGGACGATGATACCGAAGATCGTGCTGATGATGATACAGCAGAAGGCGAGCACCAGCATCAGCCAGTGGCGCTGGATGAACCCGGTAAGCCGCAGGATCGTCTTCATAAACTAAAAAAACAAAAACCAGTTCGGGCCGCATTACGATATATCGCAATATATTATAG
>JAOAEN010000202.1 GCA_026416775.1 Dehalococcoidales bacterium | reverse complement strand
AGAGACAGCTCTAGGTGTGAATTTCGGTGTTGGTGTTTTAATAAACGGAGCAGAATTCGGCATTGACAACGGCCGCCTTATCCTGATTGATGAGCTTCTCACGCCTGATTCTTCCCGCTTCTGGGACGCAGAGAAATACGAGGTCGGCAAACCCCAGGCAAGCTTTGATAAGCAGTTCGTCCGCGACTGGCTGACGGCATCCGGCTGGAATAAGGAACCCCCCGCCCCGGAGCTGCCACCCGAGGTCATCAGCGCCACCACCGAAAGGTACCTTCAGGCCTACGAGAGGCTCACCGGCAGAAAGCTGGCGATACTTGAGTAACGGCTAGCGCTCCAGCACCCCCTTGGTGCTGGGAACCTCGCCGCCAGAGCGCGCCTCAACCCGCACTGCCCCGCCGAGGGCACGCCCCAGCGCCTTGAAGACTGCCTCCGCCTTGTGGTGATCGCTACTGCCGTAAAACACCTGGGCATGCAGGTTCATCCGGCTCTCAACGGCAAGCGTCTCCAGGAAATGCCGGATGAGGTCGCAGGGAAGCCCAGAGATATCGCCCGTCCCGCTGAGCTTCAGGTCAAGCACGGCATAACCACGCCCTCCGAGGTCAACCGCAACCATTGCCAGTGCCTCGTCCATGGGCACGATCGCCGAAGCCATCCTCACGATACCTTTCCCATCCCCCAGCGCCCCGAGGAAAGCCCGCCCCAGAGAGATTGCCACATCCTCCACAAGATGATGTACATCATCCCCGCCCGCGTTGATTTTTATGTCAAGAAGACCGTGCCTGGCGATCTGGGAAAGGAAATGGTCAAGGATGTGGACCCCGGTATCTATCACCCACCTGCCGGTGCCGTCAAGCTCCACTTCCACACTGACATTCGTCTCCGCCGTCTCCCGGTTCAGGGAAGCCCGCCGCAAACTCTGGGGATACACCTCTTCAAGCAGCTTCAATGCCCCCTTCAGGAATTTGCCCCCCACAGCCACCTTCCCGGAGCGCGTCCGCTGGTAAAGCGGGCGGCTGCAGCCTATCTTCTGTGCCATCTGTGCATCAGAATAACCGTGCTCCTGCTGCAGATGGACAATCTTCCCCAGCACCTCATTCACAGAAACCATAGAACCCCCGATATTCAGAATCAAATCATATGTTAAATATTATAACAAACAAAACAGGATGTCAAGAGATATGGCAATTTCTTGGACAGCTACCGGTAGCAGCCGGTGTAAGTGTGTTTCCCGTAGCGGAAAAGGCTGGCTAAGGCGAGAGCTGCTTGAGCACCTTGATCAGGGCTTTCGTGTGCTCCGGCTTACCAACGCTGATGCGTATGCCGTTCCTCAGAAGCGGTTTATCAAAGTAACGCACCAGTATCCCCTTCTGCTGGAGCTTCTGGTGGAGATCAAACGCACTCCCCTGGGTAACGGTGGCATAGATGAAATTCGCCCGTGAAGGATACGGCTTGAGATAGGGTATTTTCAGAAGCTCGTTGTAAAGCCTTTGCCTCTCTTCAATAACCGCTTTGACCTGGCTCAGGAGATAGTAGAGATCGGCAAGGGAAGCACGGACCGCGATTTCTGCCGCCACGCTCACATTGTGAGGGATCTTGATTGCCATGAGACAACTGGCAATCCGCGGCGGGAAGATGCCGTAGCCCACCCTCAGGCCGGCAAGCCCCGCCCACTTGCTGAAGGTACGCAGCACCATGAGGTTCCGGTAATGGCTCTTATAGGGTACCATCGTCTCCTGACTGAACTCGTAATAGGCCTCGTCAATCACCGTGGGAATGCCGGTCTCAAGGATCTCAATGATATCCTGACGCGGGATAATATTACCGGTGGGGTTGTTTGGCGTTGCCAGAAATATCAGTTTCGTCCGGTTGGTGATAGCAGACTTAACAGCTCTGACATCAACAGCGAAATCATCGCCACGCAGGACATTTACCACTTTACCACCGCACAGCTCGGTGCTGAAACGGTAAATATCAAACGTGGGGATACAGGTGATCACCTCGTCACCGGGCTGCACGAAGAGGCGTACGATCATATCAATAAGGGTATTACTGCCGTTGGCAGCGACGATATGCTCCGGGGCTACCCCGGCATAGGTCGCCAGCCGCTTGCGCAGTTCCTGCTGCCCGTCGTCAGGGTAGATATTGAAATGCCGGCATGATGCCAGCGCACGCCGCACTTTCGGCGAGCAGCCATACGGGTTCTCGTTGGCATTAAGCTTGATAATCTTTTTCAGCGGGATGTCAACTTTCCCTGCCAGTGTTTCCGGAGAGGTGCTGGCGCTGTACCCCGTAAAAGTCGCCAGATCGGGGCGAATGAATTTTTCAATCCCTTCAGACACCTCCATCGCTAGCTCCTCTTCCTCAATCTTTTTTCTATGGCGGCGGCATGTGCCGCAAGGCCTTCCGCCCGGGCAATTACCGAGGCAGCGCCTGTCTCTTATACACATCT
>JAOAEN010000201.1 GCA_026416775.1 Dehalococcoidales bacterium | reverse complement strand
GCCGCGGGCTTATCCTGAGCGAGCGCGGCACCATCTACGCCATCCCGGAGCTCAAGGGAAACCTTGCCGGCATCGACCTTTCCCATGAAGCTGCCGTAGGCAAGATTGCTGAGGAAGAGGTGGAGTACCTCATGGCAAGAGGTCTGACAAGGGATGAGGCCACCGCCACTATCGTGCGGGGGTTCCTCAGGGTGGATATTGAGGGACTGCCCCCGATGCTCAGCGAAGAACTGAAGAGAGCAATCGCGACAAGCGAAAAGGACTTCATGTAATCAATCCGGCAAAGGAGAGAAAATGGACACGAAGGCTTTGTACAGGCTGGGATACGGGCTTTATATCGTCGGCTCACACAAGGACGGCAAGCTCAATGCCCAGGTTGCCAATACCGTTTTCCAGATCACCTCGGAGCCACCGACGGTGGCGGTGAGTATCAACAAGAAGAACCTGACCCACGAGTACATCATGGCAAGCCGCGTTTTCTCCGCCTCGGTGCTCATCCAGAAAACACCGCTGCCCTTCATCGGCAACTTCGGCTTCAAATCGGGCAGAGAAGTAGACAAGCTGAAAGGCATCAGCTACAAGGTGGGGCAGACCGGTTCTCCCGTCATTCTCGATAACGCCAGTGCCTATCTGGAAGCAGAGGTCATCAAGGATGTTGACGTGGGGACCCACACCGTTTTCATCGGCAGGGTCGTCGCTGCCGAGGTGCTCAACGACGAACCGGGGATGACCTACGAATACTACCAGCAGGTGAAGCGCGGCACCACCCCGAAGACCGCCCCGAGCTATATTCCAAAAGAGGAGGGAGGCAGGAAGTAACATGGCGAAATACGAGTGTACCGTATGCGGCTATATCTATGACCCGGCAGCCGGTGACCCCGATAACAACGTGCCACCGGGAACTCCCTTTGAATCCCTGCCCGATGATTGGGTATGTCCCCTCTGCGGGGCAGGTAAGGCAGACTTCAAGAAAGTGGAAGACTAGGCTCGTATTGACATAATACCACAAGGAAGGGGGGTGACAGGCCAAGCGGTAACATCAACAGGTGCATACCGAAAAAGTCTGTGAATTGTGATGAAGGAGGGAAAATGACGGAAAAATACGGTCCGGTAACGAAGGTCTCGCAGAAACTTCTGGAAATGCTGAACGAGGCGATTGCAAGCGAGCTACAGGTCTCCATCCAGTATATGTGGCAGCATGTCCAGTGGGGCGGAGTGAAGGGGTTCGCCGTGCAGGAAGAGCTGAAGTCGATTGCCATCGCCGAAATGAAGCATGCCGAAGCGATCGCCGAAAGGCTTTACTATCTCGGAGGGATCCCCACCACCAAGCCCGCTCCGATCTTCGTCGGCAGTAACCTCAAGGAAATGATCAGCCAGGACATGAAGGATGAGGCCAGCGCGATTGACCTCTACAAGAGGATCATTGAGCAGGCACGCAAAGAAGGCGACGAGACGACCAACCGTCTCTTCCGCGAGATCCTGGAGGAAGAAGAAGACCATCACGACACCTTCACCACCCTGCTTGAAGACCTCTAGAATGGCTTACTGTCAACACCATCTCTGAGATGAAAGTCATCGGTCTGACCGGTGGGATCGGCACCGGGAAAAGCACGGTGGGGAAGTTTCTTGCCGAGCTGGGGGCTGAGGTCTTTGACCTTGATAAGGTGGGGCATGAGGTACTGCAAAAGGGAAGCCCCGCTTATGAAGGGCTTGTTAGGAGATTCGGCAGGGAAATCCTCGGCGAGAATGGTGAAATTGACCGTAACCGTTTGAGCCAGTTTGTGTTCGGTGACCAAAAGGCGCTTGAGGAGCTCAACTCCATCGTGCACCCGGTAATTGACGGGATAGTTATCAAGAGGATTGAGGAGTGCCGCCGCAGGGGAGTAAGCGTGGTCGTGCTGGAAGCGGCGGCACTCATTGAATCACGGAAGACTTTCCTCGTTGATGAAATCTGGGTCACCACCGCCCCGGAAGATGTGGTGCTCAGGCGCCTCAGCGAAAGGTCAGGCTATTCTGAAGCCGAAGCAAGGAAGAGAATATCCGCCCAGCTTTCCCAGGAAGAACGCATCAGGCATGCCGATGTCGTCATTGATACCAATTGCTCTCTGGAAGAACTGAAAAGCAGGGTCCGCAGGGAATGGGATAAACTCCTCAAGAGGGCGGGTTGAGCTCACCGGTCTTCGGCGAGTCTGGCGGAGAGGGTGGGATTCGAACCCACGGTAGCCTTAAACGGCTACACACGCTCTCCAGGCGTGCCTGATAGTCCACTCCAGCACCTCTCCGCGTCTTTTATATTTTAGCAGATCCGGCAAGACCGCTCACCAGTGGCGGAGAGGGTGGGATTCGAACCCACGCTCCGAAATATTCGGAGACCGCTTTTCGAGAGCGGCGCCATGAACCACTCGGCCACCTCTCCCCATCTCTGCATTGTAGCTTAAGAAAAGCCTGCCGGACAAGAGAGCCGTGAGGGACTTATTTCTTGCGCGATAGATCACGGAACTCCATCACATCCATAGGGT
>JAOAEN010000200.1 GCA_026416775.1 Dehalococcoidales bacterium | reverse complement strand
GATGGGGTCAAAAAAGCTCAAGGCGGTGGTAGTGAAGGGCGACGCCAGCGTGCCGCTCGCCGACCCCGCGGAGCTTGAGAGGCTCAGGAAAGAGTACCTCGCCATCATCAATAAAAGCCCCGCCCGCAATGGCCTGCACTCGTCCGGCACCTGCGGGCATACCGATAGCTCCGCCCACAGCGGCGATAGCCCGGTGAAGAACTGGGGTGGGGTGGGGGTGGTTGAGCTACCGGATGTCTCAGGACTGAGCAAGGAGCGCTTCAATGCGAACGTAGTGAGCCGTACCGGCTGCTGGAGATGTCCCGTTGCCTGTCACGGGCGCCTCAGGGCGGGTGGCGGCGAATATGCCTACCCTGAAGGGACAAAGCGCCCGGAATACGAAACGGCGGCGGCTTTTGGTTCGATGTGTCTCAATACCAATGCCGAAGCCATCGCCAGGGCAAACTATATCTGCAATGACTACGGGCTGGACACAATTTCCGCCGGCACTACCATCGCGTTTGCCATGGAATGTTACGAGCACGGCATCATCACGAAGAAAGATACCGGCGGTATCGAACTTAAGTGGGGGGATCCCCGTGCCATGCTCGCCATGCTGGAGAAGCTTGCACGTAGGGAGGGGCTCGGTGATGTCCTCGCTGACGGCGTCAAGAAGGCCTCGGAGAAACTGGGCAGGGGGGCCGATGAATTCGCCGTGCATATCGGCGGGCAGGAGCCGGGCCTTCATGACCCGAAGTTTGATTTCCCCGGCTTTGCCGGGCAGCCCGTGGCGGCAAAATACAAGATGGATGCCACGCCAGGACGGCATACCGGCGGTTTTGGACCTTCGCATTTCCCGTGGCTGGTGATCAATGCCTCGGGGCTGTGTCTGCATATCAACACGATGGTGAACGGTGCCCAGTATGCCGCCGATTTCCTTGCCCCGGTCACCGGCTGGAAGCGTTCTCTTGATGAGGTTCTCAAGTGCGGGGAACGCATCGCGGTGATGCGTCATGTCTTCTGCCTGCGCGAAGGGGACAATCCCCTCAGGCGCAGGGTGCCCGGACGCATGATCGGGGTGCCGCCGCAGAAAGAAGGACCGCTTGCCGGGGTGACCTGTGACCTCGATGCGCAGGTTTACTGGAACCTCGGTGCCATGGACTGGGACAGGGTTACCACCAAGCCCAGCAGGAAGAAACTCCTTGAGCTCGGTCTTGACGATGTCGCCCGTGAGCTCTGGCCGGAACCGGCGGCGCGCATGTAGGCTTGAAAAGGAATACCGATGGGAAGACTTGAAGGCAAAATTGCCCTGGTTACCGGGGCGGCAAGCAAGCGGGGTATGGGGCATGCCATTGCGGTGAGGCTTGCCCGTGAGGGTGCCGATGTTGCCGTTCTTGACAAGTATGCCTGCCCGAAGAGCATCTGGCCGGGAGATGAGGGATGGGGCGGGCTGGAAGAGGTCGCCCGGGAGATCCGGGCACTGGGAAGACAGGCGCTAGCGGTTGTGGCGGATATTGCAGTGGGCGGGGAAGTTGACGGGGCGGTCGCCCGTGTGGTCGAGAAATTCGGCAGGATTGACATTCTGGTGCACTGCGGCGGTATCCGCGGTGCGATGACGAAACCGGTGGTGGAACTCTCCGAAGAGGAATGGCGCAATATCATCGATATCAACCTCACCGGGACCTTTCTCATTGCTAGGGCGGTGGCAAGGACGATGATCCCCCACGGTGAGGGGAAAAGGATCATCCTCATCGGTTCCAAGGCGGCGACGCAGGGCTATGCGGGCAGTTCCGGTTACTGCGCCTCCAAGCACGGGCTCCTCGGTCTGGGAAGGACGCTTGCCCTTGAGCTTGCGCCTTACAGGATAAACGTGAACGTTGTCAATCCCGGTGGCTTTGCGACCAACTTGAGGGACCAGGAGATCATCCGGCGGGCAAAGGAACAGGGGATCAGCCTTGAGGAGGCGGTAAGGCAGGAGAGCCAGAAGACCGGCCCGAGCAGTATCCCGCTGGGCAGGCTCGGGAGACCCGAGGAGATCGCCGCCCTTGTGTGCTTCCTCGCCAGCGATGAGGCAGACTACATCACCGGGGAAGCGATCGATATTGACGGCGGAGTATAAGTCTTAAAAAGCGACGGTGGCGTGACAGGATGAGCGAAAAAAGCCAGATTATTGCCCAAGCCCGGCGTGAAGGCAGGGGTATCCTCACCGAGATTGAGGCGAAGAAGGTTCTCAGGGAAGCCGGAATCCCGGTGGTTGAGGCGTTCCTTGCCCATAGCCGGCGTGAGGCGGTGGAGATAGCCTCGGGGCTTGGCTTTCCGGTCGTCCTCAAGATCGCCTCACCCGATATCACCCACAAAAGCGATATCGGCGGGGTGAGGGTGGGGCTGAGAAGCAAGACGGAAGTCAGCCGCGCCTACGGTGAGATCATTGGAGCGGCGCGGGGAAAGTATCCTGCCGCAAGGATTGACGGAGTGTCCGTCCAGAAGATGGCGTCATCCGGGCTTGAGGTCATTATCGGGGTGACCAGGGATGCCCAGTTCGGTCCCGTCATCATG
>JAOAEN010000001.1:16350-22176 GCA_026416775.1 Dehalococcoidales bacterium | reverse complement strand
TCCTCTACTACACCACCGGACTTACCTCCGTCTCACCGAGGATAAAGGGCGCAAGCTTTGCCGAGGGGAGCCAGTTTGCCTATGCCTTCGCCTGGGTCGAAGACTAGATAACCGCCCAACGGAGAACAAAAATACGGGGCGCGGTTGCCGCGCCCCGTAAACTTTCCCGCCTTCCTCCACTCAGTCCAAACTATTGTCTTTCCTAGATCACACCCTTTAATCTCGGGTCCACCGCATCGCGCAGACCGTCCCCGAACATGTTAAAGCCGAACATCAACAGCATGATCGCCACACCCGGCACCAGCGAAAGCAGCGGGTTGGTGAGAAGGTACTGCTGCCCGTCCATGATCATGTTTCCCCAGGAAGGCGTTGGGGGCAGTATACCGATGCCGAGAAAGCTCAGGCCGGCCTCCCCCATGACCATGCCCCCGATGCCCATGGTGATGTTCACCATGATCGGCGGGAAGGCATTGGGGAAGATCTGCGTGCGGATGATACGCCAGTTGCTCATACCGATGGCACGTGCCGCCATCACGTAGTCGTTCTGCTTGACGCTGAGTGCCAGCCCGCACATCATGCGGCACATTCCGGCAATGCCGCCAAAACCGAGGGCAAAAATCACGAGCGGAATACTGGCCGCCCCGGTACCTCCACCCTGCACGTTGACCAGCCCTGCCACAAGGATGACCAGAATAATGCTGGGGAACGCCATCAGGGCATCGGTAATCCTCATGATGACGGCAAAGACCCAGCCTCCGTAGTAGGCCGCCGTAAGCCCCATGATTCCGCCGATGATATTGCCGAAAAGGACGGACGAGATACTGACCATGAGCGAGGTCCGCGCCCCGTAGATGATACGGCTCAGAATATCCCTGCCAAGCTGGTCGGTGCCCAGCCAGTGTTCACGGCTCGGCTGCGCAAGACGATTACGGATGTCCGTCTTGATCGGGTCATAGGGGGCAATCAGCGGGGCAAAAATCGCCACAAGGCAGATCAACACCACGATGATAAAACCGATGGCATAGAGCTTGCGGCTGAAAATGACCATCACCATACGGCGCAGGGTGCTGGTGCGCGGCACCTCAAGGAAAACCTCTTCACCCCTGGAAGGATCGACTGGTGCCTTTGTTTCCTCGGTCATCGCATCCCCCTAGGCATACCTGATACGCGGATCCATCCACGCCCAGATTATGTCAACAAGAAGGTTGGACATGATGATCACCAGACCGAACAGCAGTACGGTTGCCTGCACCACCTGATAGTCCTGGTCAAAAATCGCCCTTGTGGTGAGCAGTCCGATACCGGGAATGGCAAAGATGGTCTCGATGAAGATTGAGCCACCCATGACGCCGACCAGAGAGCCGCCAAGCATGGTTACCACGGGGATCATGGCGTTTTTCATCTGGTGCCTCATGACGATAATTCTTTCCCGCAGCCCTTTCGCCCAGGCGGTGCGGATGTAGTCGGCGGCGATGACCTCAAGCATGCAGGAACGGACGATGCGGGCAAGCCCGGCAACGCTGCCCACCGCCATGGAAAGGAAGGGCATGATCATGCACTTGACATGCCCCCAGAAGTCATCAAACGGGTTGACCCAGCCGCTTGTCGGCAGCCACCTTAGCTTGTAGGAAAAAAGGTACATCAAGAGTATTGCCAGCCAGAAGACGGGAATCACCATCCCGATATTGGCAATCGTGGTAAGGGTGTTATCAAGCCATGTGCCACGCCGCAGGGCACAGATGATGCCCACAAGAATACCGCTGATGCTGGAGAAAAGCAACGTGACCAGACCGATGTATATCGTGCGCGGCATGCGCTCGGCAATAAGCGTGGATATCTTTTCGTTCACCTTGATCGACCTGCCGAGGTCGCCGCGGAGTGCCTTACCCAGCCAGTCAACATACTGGATATAAAGCGGGCGGTCAAGCCCCCACTGGTGTTTCAGCGCTTCGTATTCCGCGGTGGTGATACGCTGCTGCATCTGTGTGAAAGACTGGCCGAGGAAGACAACCAGCGGGTCCCCGGGTAAGAGGCGCACCAGAAGGAAGACCAGCATCGTGACAAGCAGAAGAACGATCAGCCCGATGATAATACGCCGGATGATGTATGCCGTCATACAGGTCCCACCTCAAAGGTGCCGGTGCTGAAAAATAAATTTTTGAGCTAGTGTAGCATGTCCTTCCCTTCTTGTCAATTTTTGCTTACGTTAAGGCTGCCAGCCGCAGGTGATGCGTTATTCTGAGAGGTTTACGTTGCGCATTCCGCAACGGGATACCGATTCTATACCGCAGTCCCCCGTCGCAATGTCGCTGCGGCAAGCACAAGCAACCCGATGGCATAAGCCGCCAGGATGCCGATCTCCCTGCCGATATCCAGCAGGCTTTCCCCCAGAAGCATCATCCTGCGGATGCCTTCAGCCCCGTAGTAGAGGGGCAGGACCTTGCCGATCCACTGGAGATATTCCGGCATCTGTTCCACCGGCCAGAGCACCCCGCAGAGAAAGATCTGGGGCACGATGACCATGGGGATAAACTGCATGATCTGGAACTCGTTGCGGGCAAAGACGGAACAGAACGTGCCCAGGCATACGGCCATGATACCGATGAGCACCTCAAAGATGAGTATCTGCCAGAGATCGCCGCGGTAGTTCAGGTCCAGGACATACACCATGTAGAAAAAGATGATAAGCGTCTGCAACAGGGCAAAGGCAAGGAAACCGAGGAGATAGCCTGCCACAATATCCATCCTTGAGAGCGGTGCCGCCAGAAGCCTTTCCATCGTCCCCTGAGAACGTTCCCGCAGCACACTGATACCGGAGATCAGGAAGCCAAAAAAGAGGATGAGCACGGCAAGCAGTGCCGGGGCGATATAGTCCAGGACGCCCCTGTCCGGGATGCTGACGCCAACGATACTTGCAATAATGAGCGGGACGATGATCAGAAGAGCAATGGTGCGTCGGTCGCGCAACACCTGCAGTATTACCCTGCGGGCAATGTGAAAGACACTCATCATAGATCTCCTTCCCCAGACTGTCTTATAAAGTGGAGAAAGGCCTCTTCCAGACTGGCATGCGGGTTGCCGGTTGCGGCTTTGAGCTCCTGCGGTGAACCCCTTGCCACGATCCTGCCATGACGCAGGAAGATGAGCTGACCGCAATGGGCAGCATCGTCCATGGTATGGCTGGAGATAATGATCGTGGTACCACGCGAGGTGAGGTCGTTGAAATACTCCCAGAAGCGCACCCTCAGCTCCGGGTCAAGCCCGACCGTCGGCTCGTCAAGAAGAAGCAGCGGCGGTTTATGGACGATGGCACATCCCAAGCTCACCCGCTGCTTCATGCCGCCGCTCAGCTTCATCACCGGGGTCCTGCGTTTCGGGTCAAGGTCAATCAGGCTGATAACCTCACCGACCCTTGTCCGCCTTGCCCTGGCATCCCTGAGCCCGTAAACCCTGGCGAAGAAATCAATATTCTGCTCAACTGTCAGCTCACCGTAAAGCGCCGGTAGCTCCGGCATGTAGCCGATCAGGTGCGCACTCCTCCGTGAAGGCGCCTGCCCGAGGCACATGATACTGCCCGAAGACGGGCGCAGCAGCCCCACGAGCAGCCTTATCAGGGTGGTCTTACCGGCGCCGTTCGGCCCCAGGAGCCCGAAGCTCACGCCACGCGGGATCTGAAGAGAAATCCCGTCAATAACCCTGAGCCTGCCGTACTGGAAGCTCACACCATTCAGGATAACTGCCATGTCCGTCATCTCTGCCCTCCTTCTTCCGGATCCCGGCTTCTATCCAGACCGCGCCGGATAAAAGCGGCGATTTCCTCGGCAAGCCGCTCACATGATAGCCCGGATAACGGGCTACTTTCCCCCTCCGCTGCCCGGAGAATAAGAAAGCCGATGATAAGCCCGCCGGCAAGCCTGATCATGAGTGCAGGATCCCATCCCCTCCCCCGACCGGGGGCAGGAAACCTGCGGTAGATCTCCTCAATCCGCTGCATCATCGGCCGGAGAAAGCCTTCAAGCCACTGTGCCCGCAGCTCATCGTCGCGCAGGACTTCCCCCATAAGCGAAGGGATTTTCCCGTAGCGCGGGTCATCTATCAGGTTCAACCTGTCAAGGATAATATTCCTGAGGACCGCATCTTCATCACCATGGGGTAATCTCTCCACAAGTGCAACGAACCGGGGACTCAGCACAAAGGTCCTGATGACATCAACAAAAAGCTCGCGCTTGCCGGGGAAATAAAGGTAAATCGTGCCCACCGCCACGTTAGCCTTTCGCGCGATTTCGGGGATGCTGGCGGCACATCCCTTACGGCAAAAGACATCAAGGGCGGCCTCAAGGATACGCTGGCGTCTGTCCCCGGTAGCCCTATCCCTTCCGGCCTTTTTCCGCTCCATTTTGCTGTTAAATGAATGAATATTCATTCACATAATAATAACGTGCGACGCCTACCATGTCAAGCCATATGCAGGAAATAGACCCATCCAGCCGGGCGAGATGGGAGATAAAAAGACCATTAAAGTGCAAATACCGCTGGAAATCCCGATTGCATCAAGAACCGGAAAAGTTTTAGAATAGATAAACATATTTACAGCTTTGTACGGAAGTAAAAGAAAGGACGGGACTTTTTATGGATCTACAGTTCAAAGGGAAGGTAGCACTTGTCACCGGTGCCGGCAGCCAGGTGGGCTTCGGTAAGGAGATTGCCCTGCTTCTTGCCAAGGAAGGCTGTGATGCCGTTGCGGTGACCGACCTCAACCTTGCCGATGTGGAGAAGACCGCCGAAGCCATAAAGAAGCTGGGCGCAAAGACGATCGCCGTCAAAGCCGATATCACGAACAAGGACGAGGTCAGGGCCATGGTGCAGAAGGTCATTGATGCCTTCGGCAAGATCGACATCCTCTGCAACGTAGCAGGCGGCATCCTCCACAAGGACTACGTGCCGCTTGACCAGCAAAACGAAGAGGTCTGGGAAAAGCAGATGAAGCTCAACCTCTTCGGCACGATGAACGTTACCAAGGCAGTCCTCCCCCACATGAGGAAGCAGAAGTACGGCGTCATCGTGAACATCGGCTCGGGCAGCACGCACCAGTATGCCATGGGAGTCGGCGTATACGCCATGTCCAAGTACGCACTTGACCTCTTCACCAAGCAGCTTGCCTATGTTGAGGGACCGAACGGCATCCGCGTTAACTGCGTCGCCCCGGGTCCTGCCCCGACGAACTTCGGCGCCGTGCTCCGCGAAGGTATGCCCCCGCTTCCACCCGAGCAGATGCAGAAGATGCGCGAGGCGATGCTTGCCAACTTCCCCCTGCGGCGCATGGGCACCCCGGCGGATATCGCCAATGCCACGGTCTTCCTCGCCTCGGATGTAACAGGCTGGGTTACCGGACAGATATTCCATGTTTCGGGCGGCTCGGTCATCTAAACGATTGACAACCGGTGGTATGTGCTATAATAGATAATGTGGGTCTGACCCACGGAGCGGCTGGTAGAAGGCCCGGAAGATGACTTCCGGGCTATTCACTTTCAAAAACTTGGGACAGACAGAAACCATCCGGGAAGACTATCACCGCCGGCGTGCCGTCAAGAGAAGCCTCAAAATGAGCGTGCTTGACGGTAGTGCCTGGGCGGCAATGCAGGGACTCACCCAGAACTACATCACGCCCCTGGCGCTGGCACTCAAAGCCACGACCGCCCAGGTGGGCATGCTGGCAAGCATCCCCAACTTTCTGCTCAGCATTTCCCAGCTTGCCGCCCCCGAACTCTGCGAAAAGGTTGGCAGCCGCAAGGGGCTGATCTTGCCGCTGGTCTTTATCCACGCCAT
>JAOAEN010000001.1:5900-16340 GCA_026416775.1 Dehalococcoidales bacterium | reverse complement strand
AGACAGATCCTGATGGAAAACCTTTCCGCTCCCCGCATGAATGTGCAGGGGACCATGGTCGAAATCATGGGAATCGGTGTGTTGATCGAGGGCAAGCCCGGCATGGGGAAGCCTCATGGCCGACCTCGTGCCGATCCGCCTCAGGGGACGGTATTTCGGCATGCGGAGCACGGTCATGGGGCTGATCAGCCTTGCCTTTACCTTCATCGCCGGGGGAATCCTTCAGTCCCTCAGCGCCCGCCCTTTCGTCGGCTTCGCCATACTTTTCGGCGGGGCTGCGCTCTTCCGCCTGCTTTCCCTCTACTTCCTCGCCAAGATGCATGAGCCGCCCCAGTCAAACGACCGGAAGGAAGACACGGCAGGGCTTCTTGCCACCATCAGGGGCATGGCTTCATCCAACCTGGGCAGGTTTACGATCTACGTTGCCTGCATCAACTTCGGCACGAACCTTGCCAGCCCGTTCTTCTCCGTCCATATGCTGCGCGACCTGCACTTCAACTATGTCACCTACACGATCCTTGTTTCCTGCGTCTCGATCTCAAGCCTCATTTTCCTCACCTACTGGGGGCGCCGCGCCGATATCGCCGGTAACATCAAGATCGTCAGGATAACATCCTGTTTTCTCCCCGTTGTGCCGCTGCTCTGGCTGGCAAGTACCAACCCCTATTACCTTGCTTTCGCCGAGATCTTCAGCGGTTTTGCCTGGTCCGGCTTCAACCTCGCCACGGTAAACTTCGTCTATGATGCCTCCGAGGAGAAGGACCGCACCAAGCACATCGCCATCTACAACACGTTCACCTCCCTTGCCATCTGTCTTGGCGCCATCATCGGTGGCTACATCGCCACGTACCTCCCCGAGCTCCTCGGCTACCAGCTTCGTACCCTCTTTACCATCTCGGGTATCTCCCGCGCGATCGTGGTGATCTTCCTCCTGCGCACGATTAAAGAGGTGCGCAATGTCCCGCCGATCCCGGTAAGCCACCTCCTCATGGTCAACCCGCCAAGGTTCCACTGGCGACGGAAGCCGCGCGACTAGGGGACTTCCCGCGTCCCAAAGGCCCGCCTGCTTCCAGCCAACGTATCGGTCTTACCCCACCCATGTGTTTGCCTTTCTTGCCCAACCGAAAGCGTTAATCGAGTGGATGAACCCGTGTAAAGAGGGAATTCAGGTGGGTAAGCATGAGGAATCCGCCAAGTGCAAACAGAACCAGCCTGCGCAAGACGAACAAAGGAAATGATCATGTAAAGCCAGCCGGATGCTGAAAAACCGATAAAAACGCCCGGCCGGCATGAAAGCTACCAGCCGGGCTTTTTCTACATCAGACAGCAACCTACGGGTCAACACTACGGGTCAACACTACCGGTCACAACGAGCACCTGCCCCACGATATCGCTTGCCGCATCCGAGGCAAGGAAAACCACCGCGTTGGCGATGTCCTGGGGCTCGGTCAGCCTGCCGATGGGAATCGTCTTTACCACCCTCTCCAGCATGCCGGGGGGAGCCTGACGGGCAAAGCCCGTGTTGGCAACACCCGGAGAAACACAGTTGACGTTGATCTTATGAGGCGCCGCTTCCTTGGCAATCCCCTTGGTGAAGGCAATCACCCCCGCCTTCGCCGCCGCGTAGGCATTGGTGTAAAAACCGCCGTGGATACCGGCGCCCGAGGTGATATTGACGATCTTGCCGTAGTTATTCTCAATCATGTGGGGCAATACCGCCCGCGTGCAGTACATCGTGCCGTTCAGATTGACGGCAATATCGCGGTTCCACTCCTCATCGGTCATCTTGAGAAAGGGCTTGGGCGGGGTGCAGACGCCGGCGTTATTCACGAGAATGTCTATCTTCCTGAACTTCGCCAGGGTTGCCTCCACCATGGCAACCACATCATCATAACGGGTCACATCCGCCTTGAGCGCCAGCGCCTTTACGCCGGCTGCCTCGACGTCACGGGCAGTCTCCTTTGCTCCGTTCAGGTCAACATCGGAGACAGCCACATGACAGCCCTCGCGGGCAAGCGTGAGGGCAATCGCCCTGCCGAAGCCTATCTGGCTTCCTGCCCCGGTGACAATCGCCACCCTGTTTTTCAGTCCCAGATCCATCTTTACCTCCTGTTACGTTTTATTTTATGTCAATAAAAACCGTCTCGCTAGAACTCGCGCTTGACCGGTATTGCCCGGTATTTCGTTCCCTGCGGGACGATGACCGCCATCATCACTGGTCTCCTGATCTTCCTCCAGATAAGGGGGAAATGAGCCACCCCCGGCGGCACATAAACGCTGGAAGAGGTCGTGAACTTCACTTTCTCAAGCTCATCACCCTCCCCCAGCCAGAATTCAGCCTCCGCCCCGAGGGACTGGACATCGCGATGGTCGGTACCGAGAAAAAGGAAAATCTCCGGATACTCATGCTTGTGCGCACCGAAACCCTTCCCCATCCCGATCTCGGTATCGCCGGTGATGAACCCGTACTCCACCTTTGTCGTGGCGCCGGGCAGAAAATCGTCGGAAAAGATAACAAGGGGACCGGTATCCACCGGGCTTCTCACCGGGATTTCTCCCGACGGGACCTCCACCACCAGCCGCTCGCCGGTCACCGCCTTCACCACGCCGGGTTTCCTCACAATGTATTTCTCATATCTTGAATTCATAGCCCGCCTCCATTCTAGCGCTATTTGCCGGAAGAAATATAGTGCGATGACTCGGATGCCCCGTTGGGATCAAATGTCCCCTTGATCTTCCGCAGCCACCGGTGGTAGTCGGAGCAGTGAGGCCCGTACTTGTCGTGGGCACGATCCCCGAAAACATGCCCCGGAACGCCATAATGCTCCTTGATGGCAATCTCATCCGCCCGGGCAATGAACTCCTGCGTGAGCACGCGGAAGATGCCCGGGTCCGGCATGTAGCGGATGAGGAGCTCCCCGTGCCCGTAATGACCGTGCTCAAAGGACTGCGTGAAGGGCGATACCCCGTCATCATAGACAATGCCGCGCCTGATGAGGGCTGCCTTCTCCTCGCCGGTCTTGGCGATGTAGTCCGCCATGAGGCGGAAGGTATCCGTCTGCCCCACCTCACCGCCGAAGCAGCCCGTGGCCCGGAACACCTCGCGGATGGAAGCCGAGCTGCGGATCCAGCGCCAGAGACAGCCGCCGGCAACCTCCGGATTATCAAGGATATAGGGTATCGCCTTACCGCCGGTGAGGCTGATGATCCTTCCCAGTGCCTCTGTCTTGTACTCAAAATCACGGGCGGAATTACCGGCGATGATGATCATAAAACACGGCCCCTGCACGTACCCGGCGAACTCTTCAAAGAGCCTGATATCCTCTTCGTTACTCGTGGCGATATTGGCGGATGCCATTGCCGCATTGAAGCCCATCAGCTCAAAGGCAATCTCCATCTCACCGATAAGACGCTGTGCCTCATCAAGAGCATCAAGCGAGGGGAAGGAATAAAAACCGATTGCAAAATAATCGGGGATGCGTATGGGTGTATAGCGTGGAGAAACGCCATTAAGCTCCATGCGCGGCGGTCCCGGCCAGTGGTAGATCTTGGTGGCGGCACGCGTATAGACGCCGAGTCCCCCGAGGGGAACAACATTGCCCCGCACCACCCCGCGCAGTGAAGGCCCGGGGCCGTCCCCGCAGAACCATTCTCCGGTTGAACCGAGCGACCCGAGCCGGACAATCTCGCCATCCGGGGTAACCCACTCAAGCGCAAGCATGTTCCTTTCCCCGTAGCTACCGCTCTGGGAGAAATGCCCGATCCCCTGGTGCGCCACGATGGGCATCGCCGAGCAGTTTGAACCTGCCCCGCACATGTTACAGGTAAAGCCGCGTTTCATGAGCTCCGCCTGTAGCTGCGCCCCGATCACATACGGCTCCACCACCGCGTACATGTCCTTTTCATTGATCTCAATGATGCGGTTCATCCGCCGCAGGTCAAGCTTGACCACCCCGGGCCCCGAAGGGTCACAGTAAGGCCCCCAGCCAGTGCTGGAAGCCTTGAACTTTAACCCGAATTTGTTGCAGAGGCGCACCAGTGCCTGCACCTCAAAGGTATTCCCGGGCAAGACAACGGCTTCAAACCTGGGGACAAACTTGGTGGCACCGGCAAGCAGCCCCGAGCGCCACGCATAGGAATAAAGGACGTAAGGGTCAGCCGAGATGTTCTCCGCCCCGACAATATCCTCAAATGCCCTGTACTGTTCCTTCGTCAGTGCCATGACACTCCTTTCGTATCATAAACAGGCCCCGGCGACAAGCTCGGTAATATCGTTCACCCTAAGCGGCTGCCCGGCAAGGGCATCGCGGAAGTTCCGCAGGCAACCGGGGCAGGCCGTTACCAGAACATCCGCCCCGGTGAGACGGGCTTCTTTGAGCCTTTCCCGCGCCGTCCAGAGGGCAAAATCGGGGTTACTTTCCTTCACTCCACCACCGGCACCACAGCACCAGGCGTACTCGCGGTTACGCTCCATCTCGGCAAGGGTGATGCCCGGAATGCCCATGAGCAGCTCGCGCGGCGGCTGGTACACCCCGTAGCTACCGCGACGGAACTCCCGCGGCGGGTCAAAGAGGCGTATCTGCCCCGGCTTGAGCTTACCCTCCCAGTGGACCCATGGCTCACCCAGCCTCCCCAGATAGCACGGGTCATGGTAGGTGACCTTCATGTTCAGCTCCCGGTAAGGTCTCAGCCTGCCTTCGCGGACAAGACGCAGGAGATATTCGCTTATGTGCAGCACCTCAAGACCGGGGGTGAAACCGTAGCGGTCATAGAGCACCCTGAAGGCCTGATAGCATTCGGCACAGCCGGTGACCAGGACCGTCGCACCCGCACGGGCAAACTGCTTTACATTCTGCTCCGCCTGCTTTAAGAACTCTTCCCTATAGCCCAGATAGTGGGCGCGTCCCCCGCAGCACTTTTCCCCGGCAGCGATGCCGACATCAACTCCCGCCTTCTTCAGCAGCGCCAGGGCCATCCTTCCTGCCTCCCACAGCGATCTATCGCCACCGAGGCGGCAGCCGGCGTGAAAGATGACTTCCACCTTCTCACGCGTGTAATCCTTCACCTCAAGGTCATCAAACCAGCGCTTTCCCCCTGCACCCGCCGGTGGCACGAGATTCCCGTTCTGCCTGAGTGATGCAATCATCTTCTCAAATACCGGAAGCGTAAGCCCCCTTTCCACGCAGGCGATGCGCATCTCACTTATCGGTTCAAAGACATCCATATCCATGGCATACTTGCAGGACACATCACAGGCACCGCACATCTGGCAGTTGTAAACAATGTCAAGCAGGCCCCGCGAGTATTCAAGCTCCTTATCAAGAAGTGCGATGCCGATGGCAAGTCTTCCCCCGCCTGAATAGGCATGGAAGTTGTACCGGGCAATGCTGGGGCAGCCATAGGCAAAATCATAGCTTTTCACCTGCTCCATAGGAATGAACTTGCATACGGAACAGCGACAGCATGCTTCCATATCCGTCCGGTAATCTTCAAGCGCCATAACTCTCTCCTTCCCTTCTCACTCCTTTCGGTCTAAAGACCCAGCTTGCCCGGGTTCATGATGTTCCCGGGATCGAAAATTGCCTTCACCTTTTTCAGGGCAGTAAATGTCGCCGCATCACGGTTCATGATGAGACCGGCATGTTCACCGTAGGGACGGGAAAAGAATGCCCCCCGCGAAAGCAGCCTTTCGGTAAGCGCGCAGGAAAGCGCATGGAGGCGCATCACCTCGTCCGGTCTATGAGGGTCATAGAAGAGGCTGAATTCGGCATGAAAGCTTGTCCCCTGAACAACGGGTTGCAGGTATATCCCCAGCTCTGCCACAGGGTAGCCGGCACGCGACACCTCACCATACACCGCACCGACCATCTCCTGCAGCCTGCCGGATACCGTGATGAAGAAAACATCGTGGAAGGCGCCCCCGGGGCGCAATTTCCAGTACGGCTCTTCAGACGGCTTCTGCACAAGCCGCAGAAAATGTCCGGCACTCATACCCCCCACCGATTTCACCGGGGTAAGTGAAAGGCGCTGGAGCAGCGCCTGCATATCCTCAAGCTGTCCCTTCATTCTCAGATCGGGAAGCAGGTCATAGGCGGCAAGATTGAAGAAGAGTACCCACTCCGGCAGGTCCTTCTTCGCCGCCGAGGTGATCACGGCAAAATCGGTGCGGTTCAGGATAAAACACTCGTTGACGAGGCGCAGGCGCACCAGCCAGTGGACGCCGTCCAGAAGCCGGTCAAGGTCAGAAGAGCCAACAAAAAATGGCTCTTCCAGAACGGGAAGGATCTCACAACGTGCCGTTGCCCAGGTGACCACCCCCATTGTCCCCTGTGCCCCCTGAATGACACGGTAAAGGGAAAATGCCGAAGGTCCCGCTGCCTCTTTCTGGGCACCACCGGCTGCCCATTGCTCCTCAATCGTGCCCGAGCCGGCGGCGGAACCGGTGCGAAATACCTCGCCGTTACCGAACACAATTTCCGTACAGGTAAGCGGGTCCGCGTTATCCCAGTGGTACTTGGGCATGACGGGCGGTTCCCGCTCCAGAAGGCTTCCCAGCA
The DNA here is from genome assembly GCA_026416775.1 of Dehalococcoidales bacterium. GTDB lineage: Bacteria > Chloroflexota > Dehalococcoidia > Dehalococcoidales > RBG-16-60-22 > JAOAEN01. The sequence continues at coordinate 9,783 of JAOAEN010000001.1, read as the reverse complement.
CCGACTTGGTCTTACGCGGCAGTAACGGCATGTTGAGCCGCATCCCGTGTCCCCTTAACGCCGCGCTTAGCTCATCGAAGGTCACTCCCGGCTCGAACATGGCGACGCGGTTCTTGCGGTCAATGTGGATGATCCTTTTCATCCGGCCCAGGTCAAGGGCAATCGCCCCGCCCGTGGAAGGCACGGTGTCCCCGCGGAAATGCGGCGGGCCCGAGCTTACCGGGACAAGCGGGGTATGCGTCTCACCGGCAAGGGAAACCAGCCGTCTGACCTCGTCTGCGCTTAGCGGTCTCACCACCGCTTCTGGCTTCACACGGGGGGCAAAGCTCATATCATGCGAGTATGAAGCAAGCGTTGCCTCATCGGTGAGGACATTCTCCGCCCCCACAATCTCTTCCAGTTTCCTTCTCTCTATCATATGGCGCTCCTCGTTCCTACCAGAATCAAGCCTCACAGGATCCCCCTCAGGCGGGGATCCAGAGCATCACGCAGGCCATCGCCCACCATGTTGAAACTGAAGACAACAAGCATGATCGCCACCCCCGGGGCAAATGAGAGGATCGGGTTACTCAGAAGGTACTGATAGCCCTCGTTGATCATACCGCCCCATGTGGCGGTGGGGAGTTCAATCCCGATCCCGAGATAGCTCAGGCCGGCTTCGGCAAGGATGGTTGTCCCCATCATCATCGTGACCATGACGATGATCGGCGGCAGACTGTTGGGAAGGACATGGCGCAGCATGATGCGCACGCTATCGGCGCCGATGGCATGGGCGGCAACGATGTAGTCGTTTTCCTTGATGGAAAGCACCTGACCGCACATGATACGGGCATAGCCGGGCATGAGGGCGATTCCCAGTGCCACCATCACGTTGACCAGCCCGCCGCCGAGCAGGGCAGTGATGAGAAGTGCAAGCAGAATCATGGGGAATGCCATGAGGGCATCCATGAACCTCATGATAACGGTATAGCACCACCCCCCAAAGTACCCGGCAATAAGCCCGAGGAACATCCCGGCAACCGCAGCAATCCCCACTGCGATCACCCCGACCATGAGCGAAATGCGGCTGCCGTAGATGAGACGGCTCATGGTATCCCTACCGAAGTTATCGGTGCCGAGGAGATGTGTCCGCGACGGATTGGCAAGGGTATCGCGGAGGTTCGGCTTCAGCGGGTCATAGGGGGCAAGCCATGGCGCCAGACCGGCAGTGAGCATGAATAGCACGATGACGACCATGCCAAAGACGACAATCTTTCTTCCGAAGAAGACACGGATAAAACGGCGCAGCTCGCTCACGCGCGGGGGCATCTCCGAGATGCCGGCTATACTACTTTCACCGCTTCCTGCCATAGGTCCAGTCCTACCTGTACCTGATCCTCGGGTCAAGCCACCCGTAGGAAATATCCACAATCAAATTCACAAGGACAATCGCCGCCGCAATCACCAGGGTCACCCCCTGTACCACCTGAAAATCACGGTTGATGACAGAATACACCGCAAGTCGGCCCATGCCGGGGATGTTGAACACACTTTCCACAAGCACCGAGCCGCCGACGATGGAACTCAGATGGAGCCCGGCAAGCGTCAGCACCGGGATAAGCCCGTTCTTCAGGGCATGCCTGATGATCACGATCTGTTCCTTCAAGCCCTTCGCCCAGGCAGTGCGGATGTAGTCCTGGCGCATGACCTCAAGCATGCTAGAACGTGTCTGCCTTGTGGTGGAAGCCATCGGCATGATGGCAAGGCAGATGACCGGCATGATGAGCTGTTTTGTGCTCATCCAGAAATCGTCAAAAGGCGAGGTATAGCCCATCGTGGGAAGCCACTTGAGGTAAAGGGCAAACAGATAAATCATCATGATACCCAGCCAGAAAATGGGCACAGTAATGCCGATATTTGCCAGCACGGTGACCAGGGTGTCCAGCCATGTCCCCCGCCTCACCGCGCAGACGATCCCCGCAGCAATACCCACCGCATGGGCAACGATAAAGGCGATAATCCCCAGATGCAGGGTGAGGGGGATTCTTTCCAGCATCAGGGCACCCACGCTGAAATGGAATCTGAGAGAGGTCCCGAAATCACCGCGCACTACCCCCCAGAGCCAGTCAAAATACTGCAGGATGAGGGACTTGTCCAGTCCGTACTCGTGTTTTAACCTTGCCACCTCTTCCGGGGTGATGATCTGCACCTGCTCCGAGGTGAGCAGGAGATAAATCGGGTCACCGGGAAGAAGCCTCAAAGCAAGAAAGACGATGATGCTGACAAGCAGCAGCACAAATACCGCCTGTATCAGCCGGCGCACGATGTAAGCAACCATATCCGAGAACTACAAGCCCCCAGCAGAAATCCGATCAATCCCCGTTCGTTCACCACTCGGACGGGAAACCTCTACGGCGGGTGAGGGGGCGGACGAAAAATTCCCCGCCCGCCCCCACACCTGAACAACTTGCGACCTTACTTGTCAAGCCAGATGGTATCGGCATTCCAGTAGAAGGCACCGGCATGGGAAAGGAAACCGCCATCCTTCACGTAAGGCTGGACGACCCAGGCACGTACCACTTCCCAGACCGGGATGCACATCACGTTATCGTAGATGTACTTGACGACCGCCCTTTCCTTGGCGGTGTCCTTCTGCATGCTGGTTGCCGCTGCATTGAACAGGTCAATGTACTCCTGCGACCTCGCGACACTGATGTAGTTGGCTCCGGTCGGGTCAAGCACACCCGTGATCGTGCGCACCCAGTTGCTCGGTCCGGGGGGCGCCGCGTAGAGCAGCCCGTTATTCCAGCCCGTCCTGGCATATTCCTCAAACTTGGCGCTCTCCAGGATCTGGATATTTGCCTTGACGCCGATCTCAAGCCAGTTCGCCTGAACGGCAACCGCCACGGACTTTGCCGGCTCATCATTGGTCACCAGGAAGTTAAACTCAACCCCGTTCGGGAAACCTGCCTCGGCAAGGAGCTGTTTTGCCTTCTCGGGATTATAGGTGCGCTTCGGCAGCGATGGGTCGTAAGCGGTGGAGCTTGAAGGGGCATACTGGTAAGCAGGGCCCCAGAAGCCGTAGCTCAGCGCCTTGGCAATGGCTTCCTTGTCTATGGCATACTCAAGGGCCTCCCGGACCTTCAGGTTAGCCAGAGGGGAATCGGGGTGGGCACTATCCGGGAAGTAGGCCCCGACACCGAGCACCCCCGTGACCGCCTTGAGACCGCTTGCCACGAGGTCCGCAAGCCTCTTGTCCGCCCCAGAAGCCATGCCGTCCAGCTCCTTGTTCTTCAGGGCAGCCTCCTGGGTCATCGGGTCGGCCACACACTTGTAAATTATCTTGTCAACATAGGGCCTGCCCTTGTTCCAGTAATCAGCGAATTTCTCATAGACCACCTGCACGTCGCGCTCGTAGCCGACCTGCTTGAACGGGCCGGTCCCGACCATGTTCTGCCGCATCCACTCAACGCCGTTCTTCTCGTATGCCGTGGGGGAAACGATAAAGGCACCACCTTCGTAGGAGAAGGACGAAAGCGAATAGTTCGTCCACTTCTTGAGGTTGACCTTGACCGTGTAGTCGTCAATGACCTCCACCGATTCCCAGTCAACAAAGGACGATTTCCCGGTCGGGATCAGGGCATCAAAGTTGAACTTGACCGCCTTCGCATTGAAATCAGAACCGTCATGGAACTTAACACCCCGGCGCAGCTTGAACGTCACCGATTTGCCATCGGGAGCCACATTCCACTCGGTGGCCAGCCGCCCGGTAAACTTGCCGTCAATGCTCTGCTGGAGGAGAGGCTCAAGGGCAATCTGCTGGAAGAGCACCTCGGCAAACCTTGAATCTGCCGGCCAGCCCAGCGGCCCACCGGGGAAAATCGGCTCGGCAACCACGAGCGTG
>JAOAEN010000001.1:0-5890 GCA_026416775.1 Dehalococcoidales bacterium | reverse complement strand
GGGGCCGTTGTCTTGGGGGCCGTCGGGGTGGTCGCCGCCTCTTTCCCACAGCCAGCCACCCACACCGCTATCAGGCACAGCACCAGGATGCCCGATAGCACCAGAAACCTTGTCTTTTTCATTGTCTATTCCTCCCGCCTGATAAAATACCCTGACGAAGTCCATCTAAATCCAGAAACAGTGCCGCTTTCACAGCCTTACGGCTTTTCCTTCAGTGCAAAAGTCTGCCCCCTGCTCACCTCCTTTCCGTATAAGATAGACCGCCGGACATGGAAAACCGAATAGCCAGCAAGATTTAGGCAAATGATACACCTTTTAAAACACAATGTCAATTGGTGAAACTTTTACGATGAAGATTCCGCAGAATGGAAACATGGCAATTTCCCCGCCCTTTTGGTATATTCTTACTGGTAGCACGGAAGACGGGAACGGAGCATGGGGAAATTCTGCTATGGTGACAACGCTTATCCTCGTGAGGCACGGGGAAACCGACTGGAACCGGGACGAGATCTTCCGCGGCCGGGCGGACATCGAGCTGAATGCGACTGGCGTGAGGCAGGCGGAGCTACTTGCCGGGTACCTCGCCGGCGCGCCAGTTGAAGCCGTCTATGCAAGCCCGCTCAGGCGCGCGCTGAAGACGGCGGAAATCCTGGCGGCACCGCACCACCTCGGGGTAACTCCCGCGGAGGAGCTCATTGATTTCGATTACGGGAGATGGCAGGGTCTATCCCACGAATCCGTGAAAAAAACTTACCCGGTGCAGTACGAAAGATGGCGGCTTGCCCCCCATCTTGCGAGGATCCCGGAAGGGGAGACGCTGGGGCGGGTCAGAAAGCGCACTTTAAGCCTCGTCGAGCGCATCAAAGATGCACACAGAGGCACGGTTGTCCTTGTTTCCCACCGCGTCATCCTCAAGGTACTGATCTGCGCGCTTCTGGGGCTGAGCAACGCCCGCTTTTGGAACATCAGGCTGGACACCTGCGGCATTACCGTGTTCGGGTGTACGGGGAACGGGTTTGTCCTTGAAAAGCATAACGATACCTCGTTCCTGAAGCCACTCGGGCTCGCCCGGGCGGGCGATTTCTAGCCACTGCTTTCCAAGAATTCAGGGCTCAACAACAATTTTCCCTGCCGGGCTTTTCACTATTTCGCCAACGATGGCTGCCTCTTTCACCCCGGATGCGTGCAGGGCAGAAAGCATCCCTTTCGCCTTTTCCGGTGCCACTGCAATGAGCAGCCCGCCGGAGGTCTGCGGGTCAAAGAGGATATCCTGCCGGAACTGGCTCAGTCCCGGGGCAAACTCCACCATTGCGCTGCGGAAGTCGCGGTTACGGTAAAGCCCGCCGGGTACCATCCCCATCGCGGCAAGGTCTTCCGCACCGGGTAGGACCGGCACGGCACCGGCGCGGATGATAATACCCCTGTCCGTGTTCTCAATCATCTCGGCAGCATGCCCCAGAAGTCCGAAGCCGGTGACATCGGTGCAGGCGGATGCCCCGATTTCCTGCATCACCTCTGAAGAGACACGGTTCAGGGTCACCATGGAAGCAACCGCGCGCGTGGTTGCTTCCTCGGTCGCCACGCCAGCCTTGATGGCGGTGCTGATGATACCCGTGCCAAGGGGCTTGGTGAGGATCAGCTTATCAGCCGGCCGTGCCGTTTCCTTGCGGAGCACCTTCTGCGGATGAATCAGCCCGGTAACGGCAAGCCCGTACTTGAGCTCACGGTCATCCACACTGTGCCCGCCGACGAGCACGGCACCCGCCTCGCAGACCTTTGCCAGACCACCAAGCAGGACCTGCCTGAGGATATCAATGTCCATGCTCTGTGACGGGAAACAGACAATGTTCATCACGGTAAGCGGCTTCCCTCCCACGGCATAGACATCGCTCAGTGAGTTTGCCGCGGCGATCTGCCCGAAGAGGTAAGGGTCGTCCACGATGGGCGTGAAGAAGTCCACCGTCTGGACGATCGCCAGATCATCGGAGAGCCTGTAAACGCCGCAGTCCTGAATCCTCTCCATGCCGACGATAAGGTCGGGAGAGGTGGGAAAAGGTAGCCCGCGCAACGCCCGATGAAGGTCCGCCGGACCGAGCTTGCAGGCTCAACCGGCACCACGGACGGTCTGGGTCAGCCGCAGCTTTTCCGCCTCATCCGCCATCTTTTGCCTCCTCAAGAGATTAAGCGCTGTCAAAGGGATGGACAGCATCAAATTCAATCCCGGCCTCGCGCAGCATCGCCTCCACCACCCCACGGTCGGCCCAGTCAAAGCGCAGAGAAACGCCGCAGTCGCTGGAAAGCTCCCGCGGGGTGGGCACAAGCCTGACGGCAACCCCCTTTCCTATCAGGAGCTTTTCCGCCCGCAATACCAGCGAGGTCGACGGAAAAAGCACCACGCCGTACCGACTCATCCCCGCACCACCCGCTCTACTGCCTCGAGTGCCCGCCGGATCTCTTCCGCATTGGTAAAAACTCCCGGGGAAAGCCGCACCGTGCCCCCGGGGAAGCTGCCGATGGTGCGGTGTGCCGCCGGGGCGCAGTGGAGCCCGACACGCGCAAGCACCCCGTATTCCTCATCAAGCCTCAAGCCAATCTCGGAAACGTGCCTTCCCTCAACCGTAAAGGATACGATGCCAACACGACTTCCGGCATCGGGCGGGCCATAAACCCTGACTCCGGGGATAACAGAAAGCCCTTCAATGAGGGTATGGGTGACCATCATTATATGATCCCTCAGTTCCGCAATGCCGTGTTCCTTTATCCACCGCACGCCGGCACCGAGAGCGGCAATACCGGCAAGGTTCGGGGTACCGCTTTCAAACCTGTCCGGCAGGAATTCCGGCTGTTCCTCGGACTCGGAACGGCTCCCCGTACCGCCGAAAATCAGCGGTTCACATGCACTCACATCGACCCCATCGGCAATCACCAGCCCCCCGATGCCCGGCGGTCCCAGCATCTCCTTGTGCCCGGTGAAGGCAAGGAAATCCACTCCAAGCTCCGCCACACTGATCGGGAGTGCCCCCGCCGTCTGGGCAGCGTCCACGCACAGCAGCGCCCCGGCACCGTGGGCAAGGCGCGCGGCTTCTCCAAGCGGCATGATTGTCCCGGTAACATTGCTGGCATGAACAAGAACGACCAGACGGGCAGGCTCACTCAAGGCTTTCTCCAACCCGGTAAGGTCAAGCGTCCCATCGGCATAACACGGCACTACGGTAATCCTCACACCCCGCCTTTCCAGATGGCGCAGGGGGCGCATGACGGCATTGTGCTCCATGGAGCTTACCACCACACGGTCGCCCGGCCGGAGCAGCCCCCTGATTACCAGATTAAGGGCATGGGTGGCATTGCCGGTGAAGACCACGCGCAGGGGATCGGAGATGCCGAAGAAACCGGCAAGCTCCTCCCTCACTTCATAGATCACCCTTGCCGCCGCAATGCTCAGCCGGTGCCCGGAGCGACCGGGGTTACCCCCGGCGCGCTCCAGGACATCGGTCATCGCCCGGATGACTTCATCCGGCTTGGGCCACGATGTTGCCGCATTATCCAGGTAAATCATTTCCTCAGGACAATTCTAGCACTTCCGTCGGGGCTGTCCTCAACCGTTACCGTCCAGCCGGCGTTTTTCGCCAGACGGGTGACATTTTCCTTCGCCGTTGGTGAGTCCACCAGCACTTCAACCGTCCCTTTTCCCAGCTTCTGAAGCGCCTGGCGCGTCATCATCGCCGGCTGGGGACAGGAAAGACCGCGTGCGTCAACGGTTATTACTTCCGTCATACGTATCTAACCTCCTACGTCTTTGCCTCGCGCATCGTCAGGCCGATGATGATGCAGATAATCAGCCCGGCAATGACAATCATGGGGCCGTAGATGCCGGGACCGCTGGGGGAACTTGCCATGTTGTAGGTATGGGCGATACCGGCACCGGTGAGCATGCCGCAGACAAACATTGCCGCATCGCCGTCGCCCTCGCCGGCAAGGAAAAGCTGTCTTCCCGGACAGCCCCCCGCCAGAGTAAACGCCAGCCCCGCCAGCACCATCCCGGCAAAGTTCCACAGCATGTTGGTATGGGCTACCGGCTGCTTCTCAAAACCGGGATGGAACTGTCCAAGGATGAGATTGGTGATAAAGGCTGCCACGATGAGCGCCAGCACCCCGTAAAGAAGCCGCCCGTCGCGAAGGAGAACGGCATCGCGCACGGCACCAACGGTACAGAAACGGCTGCGCTGGGCAAGGAAACCGATGAAAAGCCCGACCACGAGAGAAACGATAATCGGCGCGTGCTGGCTTCCCGGCCCGCTCGTGGAGAAGAAGATGGGGCCTGCCGGGTTACCCTCGGCATCACGCCCGAACTGGGGGGCAACGAGCAGAAGCACAAGCAGTATCACCATGATCACAGGCATTACCCAGCCGAGGGCTTTCGGGGCCGGACGGCTTCTCCCCAGGCTGTAACCCGTGCGGAGAAAGACAATCCCGATACCGATACCAACGATAAGACCGAGGATACCGAAAACGGCATTCCAGTCACCGCCGGCAAGCCGCAGGTAGGCCCGCCACGGGCATCCCAGAAAGACAAGTGCCCCGAAGACGGCAAACATACCGACTAGGAAACGCACCAGCGGTGATGAGCCGGTGCGCGGCCTGAACTCCTTAAAGGCAAAAGCCGAAACCATGGCACCGAGGACAAAGCCGATGATCTCGGGGCGGATATACTGCACCACACCAGCACGATGCAGCCCCAGCGCTCCGGCAATGTCACGCGTAAAGCAGACAACGCAGACGCCCATGTTACCGGGGTTACCCCAGAAGACGAGCAGCGGTGCCAAAACCCCGATGACAACACCGGTGAGCACCGGTCCCCAGCGCGAGGAAAGAAAACGGGAAATCACTGACATACCCTAATATATTCTCCTTTCTTCCGGTAGTTCATTTTCCAGCGTGCGGGCCCAACAGCATGAGCCGGGGATTCAGGTATGAGGGCCATGCTATGGGTGCCCCGCACTTCATGTCCTGACCTGCGATGTAGCACGCACATCCACAGGCTTAACGCTCATGTGCGTAAATTCGGGACAGCCATAGCATCACCTCCCTTCTTGGAGCAGAAAAAACACCAAAAGAAAACGGGCCTGGGAAATTCCCAAAGCCCGCTCCAGACAGAAAAGGTTGCAAAAAGAAATGCTAGCATTCCCCGGACAGGTCACCGCTTCCTGCCCGATGGCACACACCATCCTGTGAAGCCAGCGCATCATCATCGTGCCCCATGCTCCCTGATCTTCCCGACCGGAACGGCAACGCCGTCCTACCCGCCGCGAATCAGATGCGCAGCCACATACTCCGCAGAGACACCAGCGTAATCACGCCCAGCATTATAGCAAAGCAGGCAGCCAACATCAAATGGAAATGACAGTGTCTTTATCAGGCGGGCCGTGTCGGGCGGAAAGAACGCAGCCGCAGCGAATTGGAAACAACGGAGACAGAACTCAAAGCCATCGCCCCCGCCGCCAGGATCGGGTTGAGGAAACCGTGCTTACCAAGCAGGAACTCAAGCCCGGCAGGAACGCCCCGGCTACCAAAGGCGAGGTAGAGCACCCCGGCCGCCACTGGGATGAGCAGCACATTATAGGCAAAAGCCCAGAAGAGGTTCTGTTTTATCGTCCTCATCGTATGCCGGCTCAAATCAATCGCCACCACCAGTCCCGACAGGTCCCCGCCCATGATGGTAATATCGGCTGTCTCCATGGCGATATCGGTGCCGGTGCCCATGGCGATACCAACATCTGCCTGAGCAAGGGCAGGGGCATCATTGATACCATCCCCCACCATGGCGACGATATGGCCGCCATCTCTCAGCCTCTTCCCCTCGGCGGACTTATTCTCCGGGAGGACCTCGGCA
>JAOAEN010000019.1 GCA_026416775.1 Dehalococcoidales bacterium | reverse complement strand
CGGATAAGGTCAAGATCCGGATCATCCACAGCGCCACCGGCGATGTTACCGAGAGCGACGTCATGCTTGCCGCCGCTTCCGGCGGGATCATCATCGGCTTCAATGTCGGCGCCGGTGAAGGTGCCCGCCGTCTTGCCGCATCGAGCGGCGTCTCCATGCGCTTCTACGACATCATCTATAACCTGATTGATGATGTTGAAAAGGCCCTCAAGGGCATGCTTGAGCCGACTTTTGTTGAGGTCATTGAGGGCAGGGCGACGGTGCAGGCGATCTTCACCGCCGCCAAGGGCAGCAAAGTTGCCGGGGTTATGGTAAATGACGGAAAGATCAGCCGCAATGCCATGGTCAGGGTGAGGCGGGGCAAGGAAGTGGTGGCGGAGTCCACCATAAGCAGCCTCAAGCGTTTCAAGGACGATGTCCGTGAGGTAACCGCCGGTTACGAGTGCGGCGTCGGCATCAAGGACTTTGACGACTTCCGCGTCGGCGACGTGATTGAATGCTACCGGATGGAACAGTCCGGCTAGTGTACTGATGTGGACTCTATCAGCCATGTCACACCGTATTGAACGTGTCAATGCCCTTATCCGCCGGGAGGTTAGCGCCCTTATCCAGCATGAACTGAGGGACCCGCGGCTTAACCAGTTTCTCTCGGTTACCGAGGTGGTCACCTCGCCCGACCTCAGGCACGCACGGGTCTATGTCAGCTCCATCGTCGGGGAGCAGGAAGGCTTGAAGGTGCTTGAAGTGCTCAATGCGGCAACCGGGTTCCTGCGCTCCGAGCTTGCCAAGAAGGTGCGGCTGCGCTATATCCCCGAACTCAGCTTCCACTGGGATAATTCCATTGAGCGCGGTGACCGCATCCTGCGCCTGCTTGACCAGGTCAATGCCGAAGAAGAAGGGTAGTTTTTTTGGACGGCATCCTGAATGTCAATAAGCCGGCGGGGATTACCTCTTACGGTGTCGTCAGCCGGTTGAAACGGGCGAGCGCAAGCCGCGCCGGTCATGCCGGTACCCTCGACCCGGAGGCAACCGGGGTGCTGCCGGTCTTTCTCGGCAGGGCGACACGCCTTGTCACTTACCTCAACGATGCCAGCAAGACCTACCGTGCCGAGATTGAGCTCGGTATTACCACGGACACGTATGACGTGAGCGGGCGCATCACCGGGCACGGCGACCCTTCCGCGATTGATGCGGAAAGGATCGGGCTTGCCCTTGAACAGTTCCGCGGTACCATCAGGCAGACCCCGCCGATGTTCAGCGCGGTGAAACACCGGGGACAGCCCCTCTACAGGCTGGCGCGGGCAGGGCTCAATGTGGAGCGCAGGAGCCGCACCGTGCATATCTACCGCCTTGAGCTTCTCGGCTGGCAGATGCCGGTGCTCAGCCTTGAGATTGAGTGCAGCAAAGGTACCTATATCCGTTCCCTTGCCCACGACCTGGGACAGGTGCTGGGGTGCGGGGCGGCCCTGAAAAGCCTGGTGCGCACCCGCTACGGCATCTTTGACATTGCCGAGGCGACCGGGCTGACGGAGCTTGAGGCAGTTTTCGCCGGTGGCTTGTGGGAGGAATACCTGTACCCGCCGGATGCCGTGCTTCAGGGATTACCCGCAGTGATTCTGGACGAAGGCGGGGAACTTGCGATGAAGCAGGGCAGACCGGTGGCGGTCGGGGCAGCGGAGGTAAGCTCCGTCTGCCGTGCCTACTCCCGGGACGGGCGTTTCCTGGGGATAGTCCGCTACCTTCCTGACCGGGGGACCTGGCAGCCGAAGTGCGTGTTCGTATAGACCAGCGGCAGGCCTACCGCGATGGTAGACCGTAGCCCGGATGTTGTTGCGCTTGACATGCTACATCCAAAAACGCTATATTGGCACGGATAGTTACCGGACATATCTGGTTTTTCACTATCTCGGCCAAGTCTTCGGAGAAAGGGGAAAAGAATGGGCAAGATTAACGTTGCCATTATCGGCGTGGGCAACTGCGCCTCTTCGCTTGTTCAGGGCGTCTATTACTACCAGAATGCGAAAGAGGACGAGTTTGTGCCCGGTCTTATGCATGTCAACCTCGGCGGCTATCACATCCGCGACATCAACTTCGTCGCCGCCTTTGACATTGATAAGAACAAGGTGGGCAAGGACCTCGCCGAGGCAATCTTCACCAAGCCGAACAACACCTACAAGTTCTGCGACGTGCCGCATACCGGGGTTACCGTTGCCCGCGGGATGACCCATGATGGGCTGGGCAAATACCTCTCCCAGATCATCCAGAAAGCCCCCGGTTCCACGGCGGACATCGTCGGCATCCTCAAGGAAACGAAGACGGATGTGGTCATAAACTACCTGCCCGTGGGAGCGGAAGAGGCGACCAAATGGTACGTGGAGCAGGTGCTTGACGCCGGCTGTGGCTTCGTGAACTGCATCCCGGTCTTCATCGCCCGCGAGAAGTACTGGCAGAAGCGCTTTGAGGACAGGGGGCTGCCGGTTATCGGTGATGATATCAAGTCGCAGGTCGGTGCCACCATCACCCACCGCGTGCTGACGCGGCTTTTCCGCGACCGCGGGGTGAAGCTTGAGCGCACCTACCAGCTCAATTTCGGCGGCAATACCGACTTCCTCAACATGCTGGAGAGAGAGCGTCTTGAGTCCAAGAAGATCTCCAAGACCTCGGCGGTCACTTCCCAGCTTGACTACCAGCTCCCTCCCGAGGACATCCATGTGGGGCCTTCGGACTATGTGCCGTGGTTGCTTGACCGCAAGTTCTGCCACATCAGGATGGAAGGGCGCACCTTCGGTGATGTGCCCCTGCTCCTTGAGGTGAAGATGGAGGTCTGGGACAGCCCGAACTCCGCCGGCGTGGTTATTGATGCCATCCGCTGCTGCAAGCTCGCCCTGGACCGGGGGCTCAAGGGGGCGCTCCTTGCGCCATCGGCTTACTTCATGAAGTCCCCGCCGGTGCAGTACACCGATGACGAAGCCCGCAAGATGGTTGAGGAGTTCATTGCGGCAAACAGCAGACCGCAGGAACAGCCGAAAGAGGCAAAGAAACGCGGGTCTTCGCGGTAAGTTCCGCAATGAAGATCGCACTTGTTTCACCGTATGACTTCGCCTATCCCGGGGGAGTGGTAAGCCATATCTCATGCCTTGAGAAGCAGCTTACCCGCCTCGGTCATGAGGTGAAAATCATCGCCCCGGCATCCAAGGCGGTTTATACCTTCGGCGAGCGTTTTATCCGGGTGGGTACCCCGCGCCCCATCCCGGTAAGCGGCTCGATTGCCCGGATTACCCTTTCGCTGCGGCTTGAGTCCCAGATAGAGGAGATCTTTGCCCGCGAGAAGTTCGATATCTGCCATCTCCACGAGCCGCTGGTACCTACGCTGTGTACCACGGTGCTCCGCCTCAAGCCCGTACCGATGGTGGGTACTTTCCATGCCTCTGGCGGCAGGCCCTGGTACACGATGTTCTCACCGGTTGTGAAAAACCACCTTGACCGCTGGTTTCGCAAGCTTGACCGGCGCATCGCGGTCTCGCCGGTGGCAATGCAGTACATCAATACCTATTTCCCCGCCGAATACACCATCATTCCCAACGGGATAGACCTCAGCCATTTCGTCACCCGTGCCCAGGCGCTGCCGCAGTTCATGGACGGCAAGATCAACATTCTTTTTGTGGGAAGGATGGAGAAGCGCAAGGGCTTTGACTATCTCTGGAAGGCGTTCCGCCTGGTGAAGCAGGAGGTGCCGAACTCGCGGCTCATCGCGGTGGGGCCCGGGGTGAGGCTCCGCCGGAAGTATGAGCGGCGCATCGCCCGCTGCGGTCTTGAGGATGTCATCTTTACGGGCTATGTGGACTACGATGACCTGCCGCGCTACTACCACACCGCGGATATCGTCTGCTTCCCCAATATCGGCTGGGAGAGCTTTGGGGTCGTCCTTCTTGAAGCCATGTCCGTGGGCAAGCCGATCGTGGCTTCGGCAATTGACGGTTTCCGGAGTGTCCTGAGCGATGGGGTAGAGGGCATCACCGTGCCGCCGCGTAACGTGGAAAAGCTTGCCGGGGCGATTCTTGAGCTTATCCGCGACGAGGGGTTGCGGCACCGGATGGGGCAGGCGGGCAGGCTGAAGGTGCAGCAGTACGACTGGGCGCTCCTTGCCCGGAGGATACTGGATGTCTACCGGGATGTCCTGGAGAAATACTCTCCCCCGAAGACAGAGGTGGTGGTGACCTCACCTTCCACCTGAAGAAGCGATTGCAATGTCAAGGCTGGAAAAGACGCGGAAGTCCCTCGGCCAGTCGCTTGCGGTACCGCTGGCACGGGCCCTGGCGAAGCTCCATTTTACCCCGAATGCCCTGACCCTGCTGGGGTTTCTCATTGCCGCGGCGGCGGCGGTGCTTACCGGAATGGGATATTTTCTTGCGGGCGGGGCGGTATATCTCTTTGCCGGTCTCTTTGACATGCTGGACGGGGCGCTGGCGCGCCTGACGGGGAAGACTTCCCGCTTTGGCGGTGTCCTCGATTCTTCCATTGACCGTATCTCCGAGGGGATGGTGCTTATCGCCCTGATTTACGTCTCGTCCCGGTCGGGGGATGTTGCTATGGGCGTGCTCTGCGGTGTGGCGATGCTCGGCTCCTTCATGGTGAGCTACATCCGTGCCCGGATGGAAGGAGCGGGCATTGCGTGCCAGGCAGGGATTTTCACCCGCCCGGAGAGGGTGATTGTGCTCTCGCTCGGGCTTCTGCTTGCCCGGTTTGATTACGCCCTTTCCGCGGTCCTCGGGATCATTGCCCTCTTCAGCTGGATCACGGTGGTGGAGAGGCTGGTTCATGCCTGGCGCCGGGCGCGGGAAGATACAGGCGCCTGAGGGCACTCCGGGGGTGGTTTCAGGAGCTATGTCATGCGGGGTAAAGTGCGGGTTTTTTTGGCGGTTTGACGAATAACTAGCTGTGGACAGGAGCGTGCGGTGATGGTAGAATTGATGGGTTTTGCGCGAGGAGGTCATTGATGCCGGTTGTTGCTATCATCGGGGCGCAGTGGGGGGATGAGGGCAAGGGCAAGATCGTTGATATGCTTGCCGCCCGCGCCAGATACGTGGTACGTTTTTCCGGCGGTGATAACGCCGGTCATACTGTGGTCAATCCCCGCGGGGAATTCAAGCTCCGCCTCACTCCTTCCGGGGTCTTCTATCCCGGCGTCGTCTCCGTCATCGGCAACGGGGTGGCGGTTAACCTTGCCGTGCTCGGGCAGGAAGTGGACGAGCTCACCGCGCGCGGTGTTGATACCTCGCGCCTGCGCCTGAGCGACCGGGCACACCTCATCATGCCCTATCACATCATTCTTGACGGACTGCAGGAGGAAGCACTCGGTGCAAAAGCCATCGGCACCACGCTTAAAGGCATCGGCCCCGCCTTTGCCGATAAGGTTGCCCGCTGTGGCATCCGCGCGGGAGACCTGCTTGACAAGGCGGTGTTCCGCCAGCGTCTTGCCACCGTGCTTGAGCAGAAAAACCGCCTGCTCACCATGGCCTACGGTAAAAGCCCACTTTCTCTGGACGAGATTTATGCCCAGTACTGTGTTTATGCCGACCGCTGGGCACCATATATCTGCGATACGACAGCGCTCCTTGCCGGGGCAATTGCCCGGGATGAAGCAGTCCTGCTTGAAGGTGCCCAGGGCACCCTGCTTGACCCCGACTTCGGCACCTATCCCTTCGGCACGTCGTCTTCTCCCACCGTCGGCAACGCCTGTCTTGGTTCGGGCATCCCTCCGCGGTATCTCAGCTATGTCCTCGGCGTCTATAAGGCTTACCAGACAAGGGTAGGCGGCGGTCCCATGCCTACGGAGCTTAAAGACGAGACCGGGGAGAAGATCCGTGAGATTGCCCGGGAATACGGCACGGTAAGCGGTCGTCCCCGTCGCTGCGGCTGGTTTGATGCGGTGGCGGCGCGGTTTGCCTGCCGCATCAACGGCTTTGATGGCATCGCCATTACCCGCCTTGATGTGCTTGATAGCATGCCGGTGGTCAGGATATGTACGGGCTACGAGCTTGACGGTAAGCTCATCACGGATTTCCCGGCAGGCGTCGCTGTTCTGGAGAGGTGCCGTCCCGTCTATGAGGAGCTGCCCGGATGGCGCGAGCCCATCGGTAGGGTGCGCTCCTATAAAGAGTTGCCCCTCAACGCGAGGAAGTATATTCGGAGGCTGGAAGAGCTCATCGGTTGCCCCGCCGTCCTGATTTCGGTAGGGCAACACCGCGAGCAGACCATCGTCCGTAAGCAGCTTTTCTAGCCTCTTCATCTCGGGCTACGGTATCCCGTAGCCGCCGCTCAACGGGTCGCGGAAGACCTCCCAGGAAGGGGGGTAAAAGCTCATCGTCCCGAAGGCGCCTGTCATGATGACGAGCAGGGCTATCCCTCCCGTATTCAGCCAGGCGGGCAGAGGTCTCATCGTGAGTATCCTATAGCTTGCAGACTGCCCGATGGCCACTGCGAGGACGAAGATCAGGATGTCGATCGCAAGCGCATCTTCCATGAAGGCGGTATAGCCATAGAAGAGGACGATGATGCTCACCGGCATGAGCAGGATGCCGGTAGCCCTTGCGGCGAAGAAGTTGGGGCTTATCTTGCGGACGAAGAAGAATTCCGCGATGGAGAAGGCCAGTGCCGGCCAGAAGGCGAGCTTGAGGTGCTCCCAGACGCTTTCGTTCACGGCGGCAATGACGGCAAGGGGACGCCACCCCCCCGCGAGGTCAAAGACAAAATGCAGCGCCGCGCCCACAACGACAATGAAAATAAGCCCGGCAAGCTCCCATCTGAAAAGCGATTTCACAGCAGCCCCTTATTGCCGATTGCTGGCAGGCAGTTGGGCAAGCGGGAGTTGCTAGCCGACCTTAAGGTCAATGGGGTACTTCTTGATCTCGGCAATGATCCTTTCCGCTTCTTTTTCGCCCGGGGGTACCAGCGGCAGCCTCGGGATGCCCACCCTTATGCCGAGGTGGTTGAGGGCGAGCTTGATCGGGGCAGGGTTGGGGGCGCAGAAAAGGGCGTTGACGAGGGGTATCAGCCGGCGGTGGATGGCGGCGGCCTCGCGGATGCGGTCGCTCAGGATGATGTCAACCATTTTCTTGTACTGTCTGGGGACGAGATGCGTTGCCACCCCGATGACCCCGTAGCCCCCCAGTGCCATGATGGGAAAGGTATCGTTATCATTGCCGCTCCAGATGAGGAAGCCCTCGCGGCAGGCGCTGATGGTCTTGGCACCATGCTCCATGTTACCGCAGGCTTCCTTGACGCCGACGATGTTTTCTATCTTGCTCAGGCGGGCAATCGTCTCCGGCTCCATGTTCACCACGACGCGGGACGGTATGTTGTACATGATGATGGGAAGGCTGGTGCTCTGGGCGATGGTCCTGAAGTGCTGGTAGATGCCCTCCTGCGTGGGGCGGTTGTAGTAGGGGACAACGGAAAGACAGCCGTCAACACCGATTTTCTCCGCCTTTTTTGTCGCCTCCACGGCTTCGGCGGTGCTGTTTGAGCCGGTGTAGGCGATGACCGTACCGCGGCTGCCCACCGCAGACTTGATTTCGGCAAAAAGCCGTTCCTCCTCTTCCCAGGTGAGTGTTGGTGCCTCGCCGGTGGTTGCGCCCACCACGACACCGTCGTTGCCGGCATCAATCAGGGCAACGGCGAGCTTCTTTGCCAGCTCGTAGTCCACCTCCATGTTGTCCTTGAACGGGGTTACCATTGCGGTGAGGACTCTGCCCAGTTGCTTCATTGCCCCTGACCTCCTTGACCTGTTACTTTACAGTCCAAGCAGCCTGTCCAGCCCGTAGATAAAGCCTTGTTGTTTTACCACCGTCCTGATGGCAAGGACCACCCCGGGCATGTAACACTCCCGGGTGATGGTATCGTGGCGGATACTCAGAGTCTGTCCGGCGGCCCCGAAAATTACCTCCTGGTGTGCCATGAGCCCCGGCAGGCGCACACTGTGGATGCTGATGCCTTCCACCGCCTGCCCGCGGCTTATCGTGTGTTCTCCCGCCGCCGGGGGAAGGAAGGGTTTACCCCTTGCCTCAAGCATAGCGCGGGCGGTGGTAAGCGAGGTACCCGATGGTGCATCCAGCTTGCGGTCGTGGTGGAGCTCAATTATCTCGGCATGGTCCATGAATTTTGCGGCGATCCTGGCGAGGTGTATCATCAACACCGCCCCGAGCGCAAAGTTGGCTGCCACCACGACGCCGATCCTGTTTTCCTCGGCAAGTTTCCTTATCTCGCCGAGCTCGTCCTGCGTGAAGCCAGTGGTACCGATGACGAGGTTGACCCCGGCTTTTGCCGCAAGCCGCACCGCCGGCACGGATGCCTTGGCATTGGTAAAGTCCACCATAACATCGGGGGAATAGTCTTTAATGGCTCCGGCAAGGTCGGTACTGAAGGGCAGTACGGTACCGTCCGGTGCGGTAAGGACGGTCTTCTTGATGTCCACTCCGCCGGCGAGGGCCATATCGGGTTCGCTGAGGACCGCCCTCACCACCTCCTGTCCCATTCTTCCGGCTGCTCCGTGGACAAGTACCCTTATTTTTGCCATCGCCGCTCACCTCGCTGTGAATTTGACACTAGCGCCGCGGAGCCGGTCCTGAAGGACCCCGTCCGGGCTTATGGGGCGATCCCCCGGAAGGTCGGTAAGGCGGCTGTGGCGGACGGTGAGCGGAAGGGGACGAAGGCTTGGCCCGGCTGTCTCTTGCGGGTTGCGGTCGGGGTGGCTGTCTGGACGGCTCGGGTTTTTCTTTTTCAAAAAGGACGCGGCGCGAGAGGTTTATCCTGCCGAGGTTATCAATGCTGATGACCTTGACGGTGATCTCATCGCCGACCTTGACCTCGTCTTCCACGCGGTTCACGCGGTAGCTGGCAAGCTCGCTGATATGCACCAGCCCTTCCTTGCCGGGGAGGATCTCCACCATGGCACCGAAATCAAGGATGCGGGTGACCTTGCCGGTGTAGATATCCCCGACTTCCACGTCGCGCGTCAGCCCTTCGATGATGGCGACGGCCTTGCGGATGGCTTCAACATCCTGGGAGCCGACGATGATCGTGCCGTCATCCTCAATGTCAATGGTGGTCTTGGTCTCCTCGATGATAGAGCGGATGGTCTTGCCGCCGGTGCCGATGACGCTGCCGATCTTGCTCGGGTCTATCTTGATCTTGGTCATGCGCGGGGCATAGCGGCTCACATCCGGGCGGCTCTGCTTGATTGCTTGGTCCATCTTGTCCAGGATGAAGAGTCGCCCTTCCCTGCCTTGGCAAAGGGCTTTTTCCACGATTTCCATCGTGATGCCCTTTAGCTTGGTGTCCATCTGGATGGCGGTGATGCCGTCGCGGGTGCCGGCGATCTTGAAGTCCATGTCCCCTTCGAAGTCCTCGATGCCTTCAATATCGGAGAGGATGGCATAGCACCCGTCATCGCCGGTGATCAGCCCGATGGCGATCCCGGCAACCGCCTTCTTCACCGGGATACCGGCATCCATCAGGGAAAGGCTTCCGGCACAGACGCTTGCCATGGAGGTGCTCCCGCTTGAGCTGAGCACCTCGGAGACAAGGCGGATGGTATAGGGGAATTCGTCTTCGCCGGGAACAACAGGAAGCAACGCCCTTTCGGCCAGCGCCCCGTGTCCGATCTCACGCCTGCCCGGCGAGCCCACCCGTCTCACCTCGCCGGTGGAAAAGCCGGGAAAGTTATAGTGGTGCATGAAGCGCTTGCTTTCTTCCAGTCCCAGCCCGTCGAGGAGCTGTTCCTTACGTATGGAACCGAGCGTGGCGATGGTGAGCACCTGGGTCTGTCCCCGGGTGAAAAGCCCCGAGCCGTGGGTGCGCGGCAGGATGCCCACTTCGCAGGAAATGGGACGGATCTCGGTCAGCCCACGTCCGCCGAGACGCTGTCCCTTCTCCAGAATGGCGCTGCGGACTTCGTCGCGTATCTTCGCATTGATCGCGGCAAGGACATCCTTTTCGGGGTAGTTCTCGCCGAGCTTGAGGGTAACCTCGTCGATCAGCTCTTCAATCCTTGCCTCGCGTTCCATCTTGTCGTTTATTCTGAGAATTGCTTCAAGGGGTTCATCAACCAGGCAGGAGATTGCCTCAGTGAGCTCCGGGTTGACCCTGGCTTCAGGTACGGGTAACTTGGGCTTGCCCACCACCTGGCGCAGCTCCTCCTGGAGCTGGATGATCGGCTGGCAGGCTTCGTGGGCAACCTGGATTGCCCTGAGCACGAGTTCTTCCGGGGCTTCCCGGGCGCCGGCCTCAATCATGACGACCTTGTCCCTGGTGCTGGCGACTACGACGTCAATGAGGCTGTTCTCAAGGTCTGCCATCTTGGGGTTGAGCACGAGTTCCCCGTTGATGCAGCCGATTTTGACGGCACCGACCGGGCCATCAAACGGTATCTCGGACATGGTAAGACATGCCGAAGCCCCGATGACGGAAAGGATGTCCGGGGGATTTTCCTGATCGGCAGAAAGGACGGTGGTGATGATCTGGATCTCGTTGAACCAGTTCTTGGGAAGCAGCGGGCGGATGGGGCGGTCGGTCAGCCGGCAGGCAAGGATGGCGGCTTCACTGGGGCGTCCCTCGCGGCGGATAAAGCCTCCCGGGATCTTGCCGGCGGCATAAAGCCTTTCTTCGTAGTCAATCGTGAGAGGGAGAAAGTCCACCCCCTCCCTAACCTCACGGGCATAACACATGGTAACGAGGACGACCGTGTCCCCGTAGCGTACGGTAACCGAGGCGTCCGCCTGCTGGGCGAGCTTGCCGGTCTCAATAACCAGATCGCGTCCGCTGATGGTGGTACGAAAAGTATGGACTGCCAATGTCTTTCCTCCGCTGGTAGACACTTACTTGCGCAGTCCGAGTTTTTTGATGAGGCTGTTGTACCGCCCGATGTCCTCCCGGCTGAGGTAGGCTAGGAGCCTGCGCCGCTGCCCGACAAGCTTGAGCAGCCCCCGCTGCGAGTGGTAGTCCTTGCGGTGGCTGGCAAGATGGGCCGTAAGCTGCTGGATCCGCTGCGTCAGCAGCGCCACCTGCACCTCGGTGCTTCCGGTATCGGTCTCATGCCGACGGAAGCCGCTGATGATTTCGGTTTTCTTTTCCTTGTCCAAGTCTTTCCTTCCTGCTCTTTTTATCTTACGCAAAATTATAACACAATGCGTCCCGAAAGTAAATTTGCCCCCTTGCCAGAGGCGCGAATAACAGATTTCGGGCTGAAGGGGACAAAGAGAAATGGACTTTATCCGCCTTCCTGGAAACCGTCTCCCTTTCCAGACGGGCTGAACTGTCAACATCCGAAGGGGTGAATGAGAGACAGGCCATCCGCTCCCTGTTAAAGACTTTTTCCGTCTTTAAACTGATAAGGGCTGAAAGCTCAATAG
>JAOAEN010000199.1 GCA_026416775.1 Dehalococcoidales bacterium | reverse complement strand
GGCGAAAGATGTCCGGATCCTGCCCGTTGAACTCATCAATGCTCCTCAGGACGACCCCGACAGTCTGCTCAGTCTGCTCAGGAAACTCATGCCGGGAAGGGACTCCCGCCTCGGTACCCCGGAAGGCTGGAATACCCTGTTCTGGGACAAAGTGAAAGAATTTCAGGTACCGGCCAAGTCGCTGATTGACTACCAGACATGGACGCTCAGCGGTGACCTTGAAAAACAGATAGTCGCCTCTTTCCGTCAGGGTATGATCGATGGTGGTATCTCCCCGTTTGCGCTCAATGCTTTTGACCAGTCAAACATCTCCGGGTGGGCTGCCGCGAATCCACCCACCCCGGGCGATGCCATTGCCCTGATGGATATCCAGGCAGTGCTCAGTGGTTCGGTTGAGGGTACCGTGCACGAATGGCGTGAGTTCCGGATTCCCCGCCTCGGGTCTGACCCTGTGTTCGGCGTGCAATACGGTAACGGTACCGTGACCATGAACCTTCCGGGATACGGTCCGATGGATGCTGCGGTGGATATCCGCTTTGACCAGTTTGATGAGCTGGGTAAGGCTGTCGGCGGTACGGTAACAGCTATCCCGCTGGATGTGGACGGTTACAGAGTTGTCTTCACCTATAAACCGGACGGGTCTAAAGAGGGACAGGTCTTTGATCCGAACGGTAATATTGTCGGCTATCTGACGATGGCGGTGGACCACGATAGGTTCACCAATTACGTCAGCATCAAGGAAGGAACGGAGATAAAGCTGCCGCTTCCGGAGCCAACCCCGACCAAGCCCTCGTCCACCATTATTGTCCAGTAAGCTGATAGGAGCATCCCGTCGGGATAACAGGCAGAAGATGCCGGGATTCGAAGAAAGAAGGCGGGGTTGACCGGGCCCCGCCTTTCTTGTTCTGTTGGCGGCCTGTTGCCACCTTCGTTTCCCCGTATTCCTAACAACCGTGCTCCGTCCGGTAGATAATATCGTCCTGCACCTCGGGTGAAAGCATGACGAAGTAGGCACTGAAGCCACCGACCCTCACCACGAGGTCACGGTGCCTTTCGGGATGGACCTTGGCATCAAGCAGTTCCTCGGCGTCAACCATGTTGAACTGGATATGCTGTCCGCCGTTCTTGAAAAAGGCTTCAATCAGGACGGCAAGCTTTTCACGGCTTTCCGGGCTCTGCATGACGGTTGCGGAGAATTTCTGGTTCAGACATGAAGCGTAGGACTCCTTGAACCCCGCTTTCAGCACCGACCTCAGGACACCGGTGGGTCCGGATCTGTCCATGCCGCGCATCGGTGAGATTGAGCCGTCGTTGAGAGGCTCCCTGGCTCGCCGTCCGTTGGGAAGTGCCCCCACTCCCAGGCCACCGAAGTAGTGCCAGGAAAGACCCTCGCGGGAGATCTTTGATGGCACACCGAACGGGTGGCGGTAGGACATGATGACACCCGCCGAGAATTTACCAACCTCACGTACCATCTGATCAGCCTCATCAATATCATTACCGAACTTTGGTGCGGCAAGGCACATCCGGCGGATCTCTTCACCCCTTTCACCGGCGAAGTTTGTCGCAAGGGCATGCAGGAGCTCATCCATGGTGAGCTTCTTTTCCTCAAAGACCAGCTTTTTGATGGCGATGAGTGAATCCGCGGTATCCACGATGGCACGATCGCTGATGCCGTAGCTATGGTTTTCATCGGTAATGAGGATGTCATGCCCTTTCTCCATGCAGCCCGGGCCAGCCACGCATGAATTAAAAGGAAAACGCAGGTACTGCGGCTCAATGCCCTGGGCTACCGTGCCCAGCCAGAGGACGCGGTCGACCACGTAACGGTGCTGTTTCTTGAAGGCCTCATAAAGATCATCGAACGTCCTGAACTCACGCGGATCACCGCAGTCAATGCCCACCTTTTTACCGGTGATCCGGGATACCCCGCGGTTGAGCGTCAGGTCAAGGATGAGGGCCACATTGATCGCCCCTCTGCCCTCGCTTCCATTGTGGTCAATTTTCGTGGGTAGAATGGGGGTCACGCAGCCCTGGCTGTACCAGTCCCGGGCGACTTGAACGGGTGTACCATCACCGACGAAGCTTGCGACAACGTGGTCGCTGTTCTCAAAGAGCGGGATACCGCCCTTCGTCCTGACGTTTGTCTCCAGTGCTTTGAGGAGCAGACGGCGCGGCGTGCCGGCATGCCAGTTGAGGACCACCGTCGGTGAAGACATCCTTAACAGACCTATCATGTGAAGGATAAGGTAGCTCAAGGGGTTCGTGGCATCATCACCGTTCCCGTTGACCCCGCCGACATTGATGCTGTTGATGGCATAGCTGAACTGATGGGTCTCCTGCTGGGTTTCCCCTATCGGGGTGACGACTTTCATTCCCCAGAGCACCAGAGCACTGCCGAGGAGCTCCGCCGCCCTTTCCAGCGTGGTACGCCCTTCACGCAGGTCCTTCTCCAGATATGACCAGAGGTACTGGTCAAGCCTACCGATAAGGAGGGGATACATCGCCTCAAGTCCCCTGCCGACGATAATGAAG
>JAOAEN010000198.1 GCA_026416775.1 Dehalococcoidales bacterium | reverse complement strand
AATCCCGTGGATGCCCCCGTGTGAGAGGGGGATAAAGGGGGTGAGCATGAAATGGTAGCCAGTTGCTTAAATCAATCTGTGTAAGGGGCAGTGTGCACTATAAGGCTAAGCGGGTGCCAACATGACCCGGACTTAAGTCTTTCGCATTCACACCGACTTTGCGGTATAATAACAGCAAGGACAACGATATGACCGGACTTTTTGATTCGTTCCAGCGCCCGATTAACTACCTGCGCATCTCGGTGACCGACCGCTGTAACCTCCGCTGTATCTACTGCATGCCGGAGGAAGGCGTCAAGCTCATGAGCCATGAGGACATCCTCACCTACGAGGAGATCTACGCGGTCACCAAGGCATCCGTCGGGCTCGGCATCAGCCGGGTGCGCCTCACCGGCGGTGAACCCCTCGTCCGGCTCGGTCTCACCGACCTCGTGAAGATGCTCTCGAGCATAGAGGGTATCACCGACCTTTCCATGACGACCAACGGTATCCTCCTTGCGCAGCACGCCAGGTCGCTCAGGGAGGCGGGGCTCAAAAGGGTCAACGTCAGCCTGGACACGCTCCGTTCGGAGCGCTTCCGGAGGATCACACGCTGCGGGGAGCTTGAGGACGTCCTGCGCGGCATCAGAGTAGCCCAGGAGGTCGGGCTAAATCCGGTGAAGATCAACGTGGTCGTCATGGCGGCCGTCAATGATGATGAGCTCGTTGACTTTGCCCGCAGGACCGTTAATGAGGGCTGGCACGTGCGCTTCATCGAACACATGCCCGTAAACGGAAAAGATAATGCAGGCACCCTTGTGCCCGTGAAGGAAATGAAAAGGCGGCTGAGCGTGCTGGGCAACCTTGAGCCCTGGAAGATGGAGGCCGGCAACGGCCCGGCGAAGTACTTCCGTCTTGATGGTGCTTCGGGCACCATCGGCTTCATCACCCCGGTGACCGAGCACTTCTGCTACGGATGTAACCGCCTGCGCCTCACCGCCGATGGCAAGCTCCGCCCCTGTCTTCTGAGCGAGGAGGAAATTGACCTGCGCGGGGCACTGCGTGCCGGAGCCTCAACGGAAGCCCTTCAGGAACTCATCAGAAAGGCCATCAGTTCCAAGCCCGAAAGACATCACCTTGATGAGGGCACGGCCAAGAAAGGACGCCCCTTTTCCCAGGTCGGAGGATGACTGAAGGTCCGGGAGAAAGCCATGGCGGAAGAAAAGCTATCGCACCTTGACAGATCCGGTCGCCCGAAGATGGTGGACGTTTCCGAGAAGCCGGAAACGGCGAGGGTGGCCATTGCCAAAGGGGTCGTCCGCATGAAGCCGGAGACCTTCCGCCTCATCCAGAGCGGGGGTCTGGCAAAGGGAGATGTGTTTACCACCGCCAAACTTGCCGGCATCATGGCGGCAAAAAAGACCGCCGAGCTTATCCCTCTCTGCCACCCCATCCTCATCAGCAGCGTGGATGTCGAGTTCTCTCCCGACGAAACCTCAAGCACCATCGAGATCACCGCCACCGTGCGCAGCACAGGAAAGACCGGTGTCGAGATGGAAGCCCTCACCGCCGTGGCCGTCAGCGCGCTTACCATCTACGACATGGGCAAGGCGGTTGACCGCGCCATGAGGATTGAAAACATCCGTCTCACCTTTAAGAGCGGCGGCAAGAGCGGGACCGTAGCGCTTGAATAGCACGAGGTAATTGTTGTATACTATCCCACCACAGCGTTTTGGGGGTGTGCGATGAAACTTACCTGCCTTCAGGAAAATCTCAACCGCGGCTTGAGCATCGTGGGTAGAGCCGTTGCCACCAGAACGACGTTACCCATTACCAATAATGTCCTCCTTGCCACCGACAAGGGGCGGCTGAAACTCGTTGCCACCAACCTTGAAATGGCGATTAGCTGCTGGATCGGGGCTAAGATCGAGGAAGAAGGTGCCATCACCGTGCCGGCACGGCTCCTCACCGAGTTCGTGAACTCCCTCCCCAACGATACCATTGCCATGAATCTATCGCCCCAGACCAGGACGCTGGGGCTCAAGTGCGCCCGCTTTGAAGCCCGCATCAGCGGGATTGATGCCAAGGAATTCCCCCCCATCCCCAGCGTCGAGGACGGTATCACCACCACCGTTGAGGTGGGGGCGCTGCGGCAGGCGATTGACCAGGTGGTATTTGCCGCCGCCACCGAGGAGACGCGCCCGGTACTCACCGGCATATGCACCCAGTTTGAAGACAAGAGACTCACCCTCGCCGCCGCCGATGGCTTCCGTCTCGCCGTCTTCAAGATGCCGATCGCCGAGACCTTTAAACAGAAGACCGAGGTCATCATTCCGGCGAAGACGATGGCGGAACTCAAGCGCCTGATGGGCGATGACGAAGAGAACGTGACCATCACGCTGAACCCGGCAAAGAGCCAGATACTCTTCCGCCTCAAGAACACCGAGCTTGTTTCCCAGCTCATTCAGGGCACCTTCCCCAACTACGCCCAGCTCATCCCCCAGAGCTATAACACCCGCATGATCGTGGCGGTTGCCGATTTCCTGCGGGCAACCCGAACCGCATCCATC
>JAOAEN010000197.1 GCA_026416775.1 Dehalococcoidales bacterium | reverse complement strand
GCTGCTTTCCACCATCACGCTGGTGATGTGCCCGCTCTTCATCGTCGCCTAGAAGTCTTTCGCCGGACAGAGAAGGGGCATGAGGAAAAAATCATGCCCCTTTTTCTTTTGAATATTCCGGTTGCCTTCTTGCTGCCGGCCATCGTAAGAAGCGTTCTGGATAGCTTCGGTACGTAAACGGAGACAACGGCTAGCCACGGTCACCGCAAGAAGGTGTTTGCCCGTTTTTCCGTGGCGATGGTCGAGTCGGGCCCGTGTCCCGGATGGACAACCGTCTCGGGGGGCAGCGTCAGAAGCTTCGTCTTGATGCCGTTAATGAGGGCATGATAGTCCCCGTCCACGAGATCATAGCGCCCGATGCCGTAGTTGAAAAGGGTATCCCCGGTGAAGACATGTCCTTCCCCGTAGATGCTGATGCCACATGGCGTATGTCCCGGCGTATGGAGCACTTTGAAGCGTAGCTTGCCGATCTCAATGCTATCACCATCCTGAAGGATGACATCAGGTTTCGGGGCGCCCCGGAACGGCTCTTCATAGAGGTAGTCCGGCGAGTGCGGCAGGTATTTTGCCATTTCAGCATGGACGGCGAGGGATGCCCCGGTTGCCTCCTTCACCTGGGCGACGGCACCGACATGGTCGGGATGACGGTGTGTGAGCACGATGAGCCTTATCTTCAACCCGAGCTCCCGCACCACCCTGATGATCTCTGCAGCATTCGCCCCCGGGTCAATGATCATCCCTTCCTTCGTGGCTTCGCAACCGATAATATAACAGTTTGAAGCATAAGGGCCAACAATGAGCTTGCGTAGTATCATCGCCTTACTCCTGCGCCGGCGGCGCAATCATGACAGCACTTGCGCCGTATTGCTGAATTAAGTTAAACTTGATACGAAGGCTGCACAAAAAGGGGGACTCTTCTTGGCAGACATACGACCGTTCCATGGTGTCCATTACAACACTGCACTGGTAAAAGATCTCGCAAGGGTTATCTGCCCTCCCTATGATATCATCCCGCCGCAGTTACAGCAACAGCTTTACCAGTGCAGCGAATATAACTTCATCCGTATTGAATTCGGTAAGGAGCTACCGCAGGATAGTGCTACGGACAACCGCTATACCAGAGCCGCCGCGGTGCTGGCGAAATGGCTACATGATGGCATCCTCGTTACCGATGAAACCCCGTCGCTTTACGTGGCTGACCATTTCTTCACCCACAAGGGGAAGCCCATGCGGCGGCGCAGTCTTTACTGTCTGGTGAAACTTGAGGAATGGGACAGGATGGTGGTGCGTCCCCACGAAGGAACGCTCTCCCGCCCGAAGGACGACCGCCTGAACCTGCTCTGGGCACTGAAAGCCAATACCAGCCCCATCATGGGTCTCTATCAGGATACCGAGGGTGACCTCGCCGGCATGCTTGACAGACAGGCACGCGGCAGGACGCTGCTTGAGGTGCACCGCGACCCGGCAGGTGAAGACCGTAAGCTCTGGGCAATCACGGACAAGACCGCCATTGAGGCGATCCGCTCCTGCCTTGAACGTCTTCCGATCTACATCGCCGACGGGCATCACCGCTATGAGAGCGCCCTGAACTACCGCCGCAGCCGGCGGGCATCATCACCCGGTGAGACAGGTGAAATGCCGTTTGATTTCGTCCTGATGGCACTGGTGGATATCGACGACCCGGGGCTCGTCATTCTGCCCGCCCACCGCCTTATCCGCAGCACACCCGCCATCTCCGCCGAGCACCTGATAGAGAAACTCGTGCCGTTCTTCCGGATTGACGAGCTACCGGTCCCCGCAGAGAATACGGTAGAGCAGATAGACCGCTTTCTTGAAAAAACAGATGGAGAAATAAAGCTGCTCCTTTACGGAGCGAGAAAGGGCGGGCTTCTCCGCCTCACCCTGCGCGACCACAGCGCGGTACGCCAGATGATGCCCTACTTCCACACCGAGCTTTACCAGAAGCTGGATGTAAGCGTCGTGGACCATGTCATTCTGGAGGGGCTCCTCGGTTTCACGCACGAGATGGTGGGTGCCTTCATTGACTATACGAACGACTGTCTTGAAGCCATCCGCAAAGTCGATGAGCAGGAATTCCAGTTTGCCATCATCGTCAGTCCGGTAAAACCGTCCGTAGTGAAGGATATTGCGGATAGCGGCGACCGTATGCCGCGCAAGTCAACTTATTTCTACCCCAAGATACCCGCCGGGCTTGTCTTCTACCGTTTCAGCTAGAAACACGTTTGACGCTACACTCAGATTTTATAGTATAATGGGACAGGTAACGGAGATTAGCCGTGTCTGTTGACGAAGAACTTGCCCGCTTCTCACCAGAAAAGGATACCGTTCTCACCATAGGCGTGTTTGACGGGGTGCACCTTGGGCACCGGCATTTACTTCGCGAGCTTACCGGTCAGGCAGCTCAAAGAAAGTTACTCAGCGGGGTGGTCACCTTTCGCCAGCACCCGGAAGACGTGCTGTCCTCGGGGGAAAAGGTCCTCTTTCTTACCGATATTGAGACGAGGATAAGGCTTCTCAAAGCGGAGGGGGTC
>JAOAEN010000196.1 GCA_026416775.1 Dehalococcoidales bacterium | reverse complement strand
GAACATCGGGCTTACCGTTGCCTGCGACAAGATGATCAACGATTGGTTCATCCGCCGCCGCGGGCTGGCACAGGGGATAAAGTTCGGGCTTATCAGCGTTCTCGGTATCCTCGTCGTTCAGGTCGTTACCCTTCTTGTTACCTCGAGCGGCTGGCGTTTCACCTGCCTCGTCTGGGGTCTGGTCATGCTCTGCGGGCTTCCTTTTGCCTATTTCCTGGTCAAACCGCACCGTCCCGAGCAATATGGTATGCTTCCGGACGGTGCTACCGCCTCCTCCGCCGATATGGCTTCGGGCAGGATGGTGGAAGCCGGGTTGGACTATGCTTCAGGTGCGGATGAGACCGAGCATACCTTCGCTCAGGCGGTGAAGACGGGGACTTTCTGGTTCCTGCTTGCGGGCTACAGCGTCCACAACATCATCGCCAGCGGCTTCAATCTGCATGCCTACCCCTTCCTGACCGATATCGGCATCAGCGAGACGCTTGCCGGCACCCTCATGGGGATGATGATTTTCTTTACGGCACCATCACGGGTACTCGGTGGTATCATCGCTGACCGCATCCCGAAAAGGCGCCTGCATTTCATCCTCCTTGTGGCCTTCCTGCTTCAGGTAATCGGCCTGGGGAGTTTTCTGGCGCTGAGGAATCTGGCTTCGGTCTATGTGCTTTTGATCTGTCATGGTCTCAGCTCAGGGGTGGGGACCCCGGCAGTTATCCTGATTGTCGGGCGCTATTACGGACGGAAGGCTTTCGGTTCAATTTTCGGCACGATGGTGGCTTTCCTTTCACCCATGGGGCTCCTTGCCCCGGTCTATTACGGGTACGTCTTTGACCGTACCGGAAGCTACGACATCGCCTTTCAGACGGCACTGGGTCTTGCGGTGCTTGCGGTCGTCGCCACGCTGTTCGTACGTGTCCCCAGGTCATCCGGACCTCTGCGGGAAAGATGGTGACGAGGTCCGTCCTCCCTGGCTTTCGTTGCCTGCCCCTCCGGAAGAAACCTGTCCGGGGGCAGAGGGGTGGGTATCTTAACGAAGCGGCCAGGTGCAGGTGGGACCGTGATGAACCATGCTTGATAAAAACCGCGCGGAACACGTATAATTTTTCATAGAGGTGGCAGTCCTTGCCGCCTGCCGTTTCGTTTCTGGACCGGTTTGAACCCATAGCCCGCCGCTCTTCCTGCCGGTAAAGGCATGGAGGGCTGAAGAGAGCTTCTGCCTGGACGGACAATTGCAGGAGAAAGGAGGTACGGCTATGGACGAGAGGTTGAGGAAAGAGCTTGAAGAGATCCTCAGACGGAAGGGCGTGGCACCGGAGCCAGCCCGCGGTAATTTCCGGATGAGGGCATCAAGACCTCTCAGCAGGGCGGAACAGCGGAGGCTACAGAGCGTAGCGGAAAAAGCTGCCCGCATGATCGTTGAAGTTTTGGCCACAAGCCTCGGTAAAGACGGCAGAAAGAATTCCACGCACCAGCATTTCCACAGGCAGGCAGGTTCGGGCGGTATGGGCGATATCCAGGAATGGCGCATCTGTCTCTGTATTGAGGGGCGTCAATTTCGTCAGCCAGGGAGGCGCTACCATGGGACTGACCAAGATTCAAAGAATACGTAAGGGAAAGAAGATTGCCCGCACGTACTACCGCCTGGCAACACAGAAGCGCAGGTAACCGTTGGTGCCCGCTGCAGGCGGTAGCCCCGTACCGAAAAAAGCTATAAGCCGGAGGAGCGAGAAATGAAGTGTCCTGTCTGCCGGCAGGATGCAAGGGCATACCTTTACTACTGTGCTAGGTGTGCCGTCTATGTGCACACAAGATGCTGGAAGCAGCATGTGGCACAGGCACATAAGAAGTAAGTAGGTCTGCTCCCGGTCGGGAGGCTTGAGCCATGCCTGCGGTATCAAAGGGTAGCCCGGAGGCTGAAAGCCACTTCAGCCGCCCGGAGATCATCCGCCCGCCGAGCGAATGGCGCAGCTATTATCTCCCCCTTACCAGCGGCTGTGCCAACAGCACCTGTACCTTCTGCAACTACTACGGTACAAGGCTGAAGGTACGGGAGGCTGAAGATGTCAGGCGGGAGATTGATGCTCTTGCCCTTTACATGCGCTCGGGAATACGGCTCCCGAATATGCCGCCGGTTGTCTATGCCCTTGCCCGGCAGTGGGATGGCAGGCGGGTTTTCCTTCAGGATGGCGATGCCCTTGTCTATCCCTATCCACGGCTGCTTGAGGTGCTTGCGTATCTCAACGAAAGGTTCCCGGCTCTGGAGAGAGTGGCGTGCTATGCCACCCCGCAGGATATCCTGAGGCGAAGCCCCGAGGAGCTGGAGGCGCTGAGAAAACTCAAGCTCGGTATCCTTTACACGGGGCTAGAAAGCGGCTCCGACGAAGTCCTTGCCGCGGTGGGGAAGGGGGTGACCTCCCGCGAGATGGTGGCGGCGGGTAGAAGGGTAAAAGATGCCGGGATCGTCTTTTCCGTCTCCGTTATCCTCGGGCTTGGCGGCCCGGCGCAAAGCAGGGAGCATGCCCTGGCGACCCCGCAGGTCTTGAGCGAAATTGACCCGGAATACGTTGGTTCCCTCACGC
>JAOAEN010000195.1 GCA_026416775.1 Dehalococcoidales bacterium | reverse complement strand
GCATGGTGCAGAAGGGACCCGAGTACACCTGGGTGAAGTCAAGAACTGTGATTCCTTCCAGAACGCTAGCCATGACCATCTCCTGTACGCAGAATTCACCATGTCAACAGGGAAAGTGCGGTTAAACCTGTTGCTGTGGTGCCAGAGCCCTATTATAGCCTTTTGCCACGTAAAGCGGCAAATCCTCTGCCGGCATTTTCAGGTCTCTGGCTTTTCTCTACGCTTCCCAGACGGTGAGGGGAAGGTCACTTATGGAGATAGGTGAGGAAGACCAATTGACGCGGTTTTTCCGCCTGTTGAATAATGGTGTGGGGGACGGCGGGTGCGGTATTCACTGGCGGCAGAAGGAGGTCTCGGCATGAAGCGCACCGGTGTTTTTTATCATGATGTCTGCGGCAAGGAGGCGTACAGCAGCCTTGCCATGGGAGTTGAGGACGGTTTTCTCGCCATCAGGAAAGAGGGGCTTTTCGGCTACCCGAACGTGAAGTGGTACGAGTCGCGGCAGGCAACCGAACCTGAAATCGCCCGTATCCACACGAGGGACTGGATTGAGGAGGTGAAACAGACGCGCTGGTGGCGCTGTTCGCTCTATTCTGTCGGCGGGCTGCTTCAGGCAACGGAAACGCTCCTTTCCGGTGAGATTGATAATGCCCTGGTCATTGCCGGTGTCGGCGGGCATCATGCCCACCGTGACAGTGCCTGGGGCGGCTGCTATTTCAGCGTTACCGGGCTGGGAATCCCCCACGCGCGGGAGAAGTTCGGGGTGAAGCGCTTCGCCATCGTGGACACGGATACACATCATGCCGATGGCGTGCGCGATATCTTCAAGGACGATGATGACGTTCTTCACATCTGCTTCTGCTATGATTACGGGTGGGACTATCCTGGAGGTAGCCTCACTTCAAACAAGACCAAGCACTGTTTCGCCCACGGGGCCTCGGATGAAGAGGAGATTGAGAACGTCAGGCGGTACGTCCCCTCGCTGGTGCGGGAGTTCCGTCCGGAGATGATCTACTGGATATGCGGGATGGACACCCACCGCGATAGCTACGGCACGCGGGCACTCAGCGAGGACTGTTACCCCCGCCTTGCCGAGATCATCAAGGCGACCGCCGAGGATGTCTGTGGCGGCAGACTGATCGTCAAGACCTGCTGTAATGCCCCGCCCCACGCCACCGCCTATGCCCTGCCGCGGATTGTGGACCTGCTCGCCGAGCTTGGCAGATACCCGCGCGGGAGGTAGCTATATCTTACGGTAGCCGCCCCAGAAGACGATCCGGTTCATGTCCCGGCGCGGACGGGGCTTGGGATCTTCGGCGGGATAGCCCAGAGGCAGGAGCGAGTGCACGAAGATATCAGCCGGTAGCCCCAGTGCCTTCTGGACCTCGCGGGCATTGATTGCCCCCACCCAGCATGTGCCCAGCCCCTGGTTTACCGCTTCCAGCGTCATATAGGAAATGGCGATAACCACTTGTTCACCCACCCTTACCTTCATCATTTCCTCACCGAGAAGGTAGGGAGCGAAGAGGTCGCTCTTGAGGACGACGTTGTCCAGGAAATCGTCCGTCCAGTCCATCACGCCCATATCGCGCAGCTCCTTGAGCGCCTGCCGGTGCTGGCTCCTGGAAAGGTCATTGACCGCACCGCAGCAGACGATGAGCACCGGGGCGGTGGTGACGTGGGGCTGCCCGCCGGAAGCCTTGCCCACCGTTTCAATCTGAGTTTTTTCTTCAAGCACGATGAAACGCCACGGCTGGGTATTGCCCCATGAGGGGGCACGCCGCCCCGCCTCAAGGACTTTCTCAATCTTCTCCCTTTCCACGGGACGCGCTTCCCAGCGGCGGATGCTTCGTCTCCTGAGGATTGCAGTTGTTACGTCCATGCTGCCTCCTTGTTTTTTTACTCTCATTGTTTCTCAGAGCTCCATTTCTTTCAGGTCCGCTGCCGGGGTCAGCCTTGCCGCGGTAAGCGTCTGTACCTCGGAGAATGTCCAGCCGGGAGCCACCTCCTTCAGGATGAGACCACCGGGCGTTACCTCGATGACGGCAATATCGGTGATGATGAGGCCAACGCAGCGGCGGGCGGTGATGGGGTAGGTGCATTTCCTGACGATGCGCGGTTTTCCGTCCCTGGTGGTGTGCTGCATGGTGACGATGCCTCTTCTTGCCCCGACAGCGAGGTCCATCGCCCCGCCCATGCCGGTTGCCGGCCGCCCCGGGCGTCCCCAGTTGGCAAGGTCGCCCTTTTCCGATACCTGATATGCGCCGAGGACGACGATGTCAATATGCCGCCCGCGGATCATGTCAAAGGCAGCGGCGCTGTCAAAGAAACACATGCCGGGCAGCGCCGTCACCGGCTGGTCGGAGGCGTTGATCATCTCGTAGTCCTTTTCCTCGTCACCTGCCAGATGCCCGTAGCCGAGCATGCCGTTCTCGCTCTGGAAGAAGACCGTCCGGCCCTCGGGGATGAAGTTGGCGCAGAGCCCCGGCATGCCGTAGCCGAGGTTGACCACGGCACCGTCCGGAAACTCGCGGGCTGCCCTGAGCGCAATGGTCTGCTCGTCAAGCCGGGTCTTCATCGCGGCACCTCCACGATGCGGTGGTCATAGACGT
>JAOAEN010000194.1 GCA_026416775.1 Dehalococcoidales bacterium | reverse complement strand
ATACAGGGGTGAGGTGAGCACTGGTAACCGAAGATGGTTATAACCAGTCTCGGAGGACAGGACGGCTTCCTCTGCCCTTAACCCCCTTTCATGTATTGGTAATTCAGCCCGTCAGAAAAGGGGAGTTTTTAGAGGGGGCTTCGCCCCCTCTACCTATTATTCCCCTCTCCAGCCAGAAAGAAAAGCGGGCTCCTGATGATGTCTCTGGCTGGAGAGGGGATAAAGGGGTGAGGTAAGCACCATAAGCCCCAATAACCGAAGAAAATTCGGTCCCGTTTTAGAGGGCAGAACAGCTTCCTCTACTCTTTCTTATCTCCAGCCGGAAAAAGATTTGCGGATAATCCCGCGCCTCTTGCGGGTGGCCGATGCCGAAAGCCGCGCCAGCCCAAGCAAAATTCTTTTATAAGGGAATTTGCCTTTTATTTCTCAAGCCCTATAATGGGGGTGTAAGGCATCCCAGAAGCTGCGGGAGGTAGTTTATGGTAAGTGAAGACAGGGATGAGGTCCTATCAAAAGAGAAACCGGTCACCATCGTGGTAAGCCGGCAGGTCTTCCCCGGTCGTGAGAAGGACTATGATAACTGGGTGCGCAAGCTCGTTGCTGCCGCTGCTGAATCACCCGGTTACGAAGGCGTCACCCTGCTTGTCCCACCGGCGGGAAAGACCGGGCTTCACCACGTGATCATGCGCTTCAAGGACGAAAGGTCCATGCATATTTGGGAAACATCCTACATCCGTCAGAAGCTCTCGCATGAGGCCGATGAATTCTCAAGGCGCATCCGCCAGGAAGCAACGGGCCTTGAGACATGGTTTGCCGTCCCCGAGTGCCCCGAGCTTGAGAACCCGCCCGCCTGGAAGATGGCGCTGGTAACCTTCTTTGCCGTCTATATCCTTTCCGTCGTGATCATCAAGCTTCTGAAGCTCATCCCCGGGGAAATCAATTTCTACCTTGAGACATTCATCGTTGCCGGGTTGCTTGTGAGCCTGCTCACTTGGGTGGTGATGCCGTTTTTGAGCCGACGCCTCCTACGCCGGTGGCTCCACAGGTAGTGCCCCAATTAACCGGGCTGGGTGTCTTTTCTAGACGGCGGGGGCATCGGGGGCATGGGAGGATTTTCAAGGTACAGTGCGTCGTGGGCTTTCTTGAGCCAGGCTGGGATGTCTATTTTCTGCGGGCATTTGGTGAGACATTCGCCGCATCCGGTACACCTGTCGGCACGCCTGTCCTGAGGAATGCCGAAGGGGCCGTTGTACATGAACTGCCCGGTCTTCATATCGTCATACATCACCGCATCGTTATACAGTTGAAAAACGCGGGGGATTTCCACGTTGTTCGGGCAGGGCTGGCAGTAGCGGCACTGCGAGCACGGGATCGGGCTGAGGCTGCGGTAGGCTTTCCGGACCTCATCAATGACCTTGAGGTCTTCTTCCGTGAGCAGCCCGGGGCGGGACGAGCTGGCAATGCGCACGTTTTCCACTACCTGCGCCATGGTGCTCATGCCGGAGAGCGCCACGGTAACCTCCGGCTGGCTCCATACCCAGTGGAAAGCCCACTCCACGGGGGTGAACTTGCGGCGGGCTTTTGCCATCACTTCCGCCACGGGTGCCGGCGGCGGGTTCTTGCTCAATCTTCCGCCGCGTAACGGCTCCATTACCACGACGGCAAGCCCTTTCGCCGCGGCATATTCCACACCGCGCCGTCCCGCCTGCTCCTTCTCGTCCATGTAGTTATAGAGCACCTGGGCAAGTACCCAGTTATCGTAGGCATCAACAATTTCCTTAAAGACTTCAAAGCTGTCGTGGAAGGAAAAACCGAGGTGCCCGATGACACCTTCTGCTATCTTCTTTTCTGCCCAGCGGAGCACCCCCATATCGCGCACCTTTTCCCAGCCCGCCCTGTCCAGCCCGTGCAGGAGATAAAAATCAATCATTCCGCCATCAAGCCTTTTGAGCTGCTCCTCAAAGATGCGGTCAAAATCTTCCGGCTTTTCCACCATGCGGGCGGGAAGCTTGGTGGCGATCTTCATCATCTCGCGATAGCTCCCCTTAAGCGCTTTCCCCAC
Organism: Dehalococcoidales bacterium; assembly: GCA_026416775.1. Lineage (GTDB taxonomy): Bacteria > Chloroflexota > Dehalococcoidia > Dehalococcoidales > RBG-16-60-22 > JAOAEN01. The sequence goes on along the minus strand of JAOAEN010000194.1, from coordinate 557 downwards.
CACCACCTCGCTCTTCCCCATGTGGTACATGTAGCCGGAATCAATGTAGTTCACACCTTGGTCTGCCGCATAACGGATCATCTCAATCGCCTGCATCTCGTCAATGTTCGCCTGGTCTTGCCCGATGACCGGAAGCCGCATGGCACCGAAGCCAAGCACTGAAACCCGCCAGTCGAGACGACCGAACTTACGATACTCGATGGTCCGTTCCTCTCCCGCTCAATTTCTACTTCTGAGTATAATGCGATATATGGTGATACTGCAAGTGATTGCACACGGGAGCCTATTTGATTGCGGTCATTGGCGCTCACCTAACCCAACGCAGACACAGGACTATCCATAGAGTTATTTTTCTCACGACAAATGAAGACCAGGGGATGCTTCCACCCGGGAATTGTTTTTCCTTTTTCAAACGGGCCGGGGTATGGAAGAAGGAGGGTAAGAAGAGACGAAGTTTTCATCCCATGCCAGAATTGGCTCTGACTGTCTTCGGTTATTGGGGCTTATGGTGCTTGCCTCACCCCTGTATCCCCTCTCCAGCCTGAGGCATCCTCGGG
>JAOAEN010000193.1 GCA_026416775.1 Dehalococcoidales bacterium | reverse complement strand
GTAACGAACTGGCGCCGAAATTCGACGCCGAGGGCCTGCTGCCCTGCGTTACCACCCAGGCCGATACCGGCGAGGTTCTGATGCTCGGCTACATGAATGCCGAGTCCCTGCGTCTCACTCTGAGCACCGGTGACGTGTGGTTTTTCAGCCGCAGCCGTCAGAAGCTCTGGCATAAGGGGGAAACCTCGGGGAATTTCCTCAGGGTGGTGAAGATCTGGAAAGACTGCGAGAACAATTCCCTTCTTGTACGGGCAAATCCTACCGGCCCGGTCTGCCACACGGGCAACCGTAACTGCTTCTTCCGCGAGCTTGAAAAAGAGGATATCCCGACGGAAAAGTAGCCGATAGTTTCAAGATTTCTCCGTCCCGGCATCAGCGGCAAGGGCCTCTTTCATTGCGGTGATTGCCACCTCAAGCTGGCGGTCATCGGGTTCTCCGGTGGTCAGCGCCTGCAGGAACAGGCCCGGCGCAAGAACAACTTTCATCAGCCAGTTCCTGCTGTGCCTTGCACCAAAATGGATGACCTCGTAGCCCAGCGCCATGATTACTGGAATGAGCAGGATGCGCGAGAGAACCATTATCCAGAGCTCCTGGCGCCCGACGAACGTAAAGACGATAATGGCAAGCAAAAGCACGAGGAAGAGAAAACTCGTCCCGCAGCGGACATGCGCCGTGCCGTAGGGCCGGACGGCTTCCACTTCCAGCGGCTGTCCGGCTTCATAGGCATTGACAGTCTTGTGCTCCGCACCGTGGTAGGTGAAGACGCGCCTGATATCCGGCATGAAGGAGACCACCTTGAGGTAACCGATGAAAATGATGATCCTGATTGCTCCTTCAACCGCATTGAACGCGAGCGAGCCGGGGAGATATTCCCGGAGCAGGTTGGTGAGGACAAGCGGAATGACCAGAAAAAGGATGATGGCGAGGGCCACACCCAGCCCGAGCGTTACCCAGAGTACCTTTTGCGGGATCTCCTCAAGTTCTTCCTCAACCGCAACGTTCGCCGAGTAGAGCAGGCTCTGGATACCCAGCACCATTGCCTCGATGAGGATGATGACCCCGCGCACCAGAGGCATGCGCCTCAAACGCCCGCTGGCAAAGCCCGACGGTTTCATTACCCGGGTGACGATTTCACCGTTCGGGCGGCGCACCGCCGTGACCACGGCTTGGCGACCGCGTATCATCACGCCTTCGATGACCGCCTGCCCGCCGTAACTGAAACGTCTTTCGTCCGCCATAGTCCTGCTGCCCAAAATAAAAAGCCCCGGCGAACCGGGACTTTTTCATTTCAAGAAAAACAAATCCGTCTACCCTGTTTTTTTACCGTAGCGCTTCATGAAGCGCTCAACACGCCCTGTGGTATCCATCACACGCCGTTCCCCGGTAAAGAACGGGTGGCAGTTGCTGCACACCTCAACCCTGAGCTGCTTTTTTGTTGACCCGGTAATGAAGCGGTGGCCACAGGCACAGATCACTTCTGCGTCCGCATAGTACTTGGGATGGATTTTCTCTTTCATATCAGTCAGCGATAACGCTCACCTTTCTACGGTCTCTGGTAAACGGTTCAAACTTAACGATGCCATCAACAAGGGCATACAGGGTATGGTCTTTACCCACACCCACGTTCAGTCCGGGGTGAATTCTCGTCCCCCGCTGACGGACAATGATGGTGCCGGCGCGGACGACCTCCCCGGCAAACCTCTTCACACCGAGCCGCTGGCTGTGGCTATCTCGCCCGTTGCGGCTGGTGCTGCCTCCCTTTTTATGTGCCATCGCCTGTCTCCTCTTTCTTGCGGCGGCGCCGCTTCGGTGCAGCCAGGACTGCTTCTCCCGGCGGCACGATCTTGTCAATGCTCAAAGTGGTGAAATACTGATGGTGCCCCTTCTTGCGGCGGTAGCGAACTTTGGCTTTGAACTTGAAGACGATGATCTTTTCGCTCCTGCCGTTTTTCTTCACGGTAGCCAGGACCTTGGCACCTTCAACGTAAGGCTTACCGGAAATGACGTTCCCGCCATCGTCCAGAAGCAGCACCTTATCAAGCTCTACGGTGGCACCTTCTGCGGCGTCAAGGCGATCAACGTCAACCGTATCGCCTTCGGCTACCCGGTATTGTTTACCACCTGTTTCAACTATCGCGTAAATGGCTGACCTCCTCCTTTGCGTATATATTTTACCAGCAATGCAGCTTGCCGTCAAATGGTAAACGTGCCTGCCCTGCAGATAAACCGCGTGTGGAATGGGAATAAACAGGGTAAGCAGGGACGGGCGGGGAAATGCAGATTAACAAGCATGGGAGAGAGAACAAATCCGGGGCTTTTTCGCTCTAATTGTCCGCGGGAAGAGCCCTGTGATAGAATTAAAATTGCTTTGGACAGGGAAATCGCCTACTGGGTTGCCTTCAGCTGTATCCCCGGCATCGGGCGGGTCAGACTGGGCCAGCTTGAAAGCCACTTTGGCAGTCTCAAGGATGCTTGGAATGCAGGGTATGCCGGCTTCAGGCAGGCCGGCCTCGATGAAGCGACCTGCCGTGCCATCGAGCACTGGCGTCCGCGCATCGACCCTGAGGAGAAAATAGCCGAGATGTCACGGCTCGGCATTCAGGCACTTATCGTCAAGGAC
>JAOAEN010000192.1 GCA_026416775.1 Dehalococcoidales bacterium | reverse complement strand
CGCCCGCACCGTGAGCCCGCAGGAACTCAGAGAAAAGCTCAAGAACGGTGAGGACTTCATCCTGCTTGACGTGCGCTCACTGATGGAATGGCAGACAGAGCACCTCCAGGCACCACAGGTAAAGCTCATCCCCCTCCCCGAGCTTGCCATGAGGCTTGATGAGCTTCCCAGGGAAAAGGAGATCATCATCCTCTGCCGCAGCGGAGTGCGTGCCTATCAGGCGCAGCGCCTGCTGCAGGCAGGTGGGTTCCGCAACGTGAAATTCCTCGACGGTAGCCTTTCCGCCTGGCCTTACGGCTGGAAGGCATAAATCACGGTAAGTCTGCCTCAAGATAAAAGGGCAGATGCCCTTCACAATACCCTGGTCTTTTCCTTTCAGACTTGCCGATAGGGGCGCTGACGCAGTAATATTTCTAAGTGGAGAAGTCCCCACCATCAAACCGCGTATAAACAAAATCAATAGGAGGTAGCATGATAATCACTCATCCTGATGATGTTACCGCTGTTGAGGTACAGGACGAAATAGTGATGAAGGGACCTGTATCACGCAAGATCCTTGTCAACGACAAGGATACCGCGGGCTTTGGTGTGGCGCTGGTTACCTTCGGCCCCGGCGCCAGGCTGAACCTTCACGCCCACAAGTTTGAACAGATCCTTTATGTCACCGAAGGTAAGGGTATCATCGCCACCCGGTTCCGCCAGTACACGGTTACACCCGGAACCGTGGTCTATATCCCGCCGGGCGAGATACACTGGCACGGTGCCACAGAGGACTCGTCATTCTCCCACATTGCCATCCAGAAACCGGGTATCAAGCTCGTTCAATAACCGAACTTCGGGAGCTAAAAGATCATCCGCTGGCAGGAAGAAAGACAGATTGTGATCACTGCTGCCCGCAGGATCAGGGAAAAAGGGCTTGTCTGGGGCACGGCGGGTAATGTCAGCCAGCGCCTGAGGACAGATACGGGACAGCACCTCATGGCGATTACTCCCAGCGCCCGCGACTATGACCTCCTACGCCCTGAAGACGTCCCGGTGCTTGATCTTGAAGGAAACGTGATTGAAGGCACCCTCAAGCCCTCGGTGGAAACGCCCCTTCATGCCGCTATCTACCGGAAGCGGACAGACGTGAATGCGGTGATCCACACCCATTCCGTATTTGCCACCGCCCTTGCCGTTGCCGATCTTGAAATACCGATCATCCTGGAAGAACAGAGAGTCTATCTCGGTGGCGAGATAGGTCTTGCTGCCCACGCCCCGAGCGGGAGCCGGGATCTTGCCGAAAGCACCGTTACCGCGCTCGGCAGCCGCAATGCGGTGCTCCTTGCCAATCACGGAGCGGTAGGCGTGGGCAAAACGATGAACGAAGCCCTCGCTGCCTGTGAACTTCTGGAAAGGCTGGCACAGATATATCTGCTGGCATGGAGCACCGGTAAATTCAGGACGGCACCGGAAAACTAGCGGCGACCACGGCTGGTGATGTTTGACATTGCTTCGCACAATAAAGTAAAATATAGCGGCACGGTTTTCAGAGGGTGGTCCGTGCCAGGCGAGAGAGAGGGTGCATTTAGCCCCAGCAATGTTCCAGAATAGGTCCAAGCTGGTTTCCCACGTCCTCCGGTGCTGCCTTCCGGAGAGGTACTGCCATCCCATAATATCAGAGTATTACTGCTGAGATGGGACTTCTGCGATCAAGGAAAAAGGTCTTTTCACTTTGCCCCGGGCTTATCGCCCTGCCCCAGCCGATTTACGGTTTTGACAGCAGCTAATCCCTGCCTAGCGAGAGCTTCTCCACGGTATAACGTAAACCGTTGCGAAAAATTTAGCCAAAAAATAACGGGAGGTTAGAAGAGATGGCTTATCCACAATTCAAAACAATCATTCTGGAAAAGGACAAGGAAGAACCGAAGATCACCTACCTCACCCTGAACCGGCCGGACAAGAACAACTGCATCAGCATCGGCGAAAACGAGATGACCGGCGAGATCAAGCGGGCGATGTGGGAGATCAACCATGATGATGACTGCAACGTCGTCATCTTCCGCGGCGCCGGCAAGAACTTCTGCGCCGGCTTCGACCTCTCCATGGTCTACCGCGTCTACGGTGGCGCCAAGGACTACCGCCCCAACCAGAGGATCCGCCTCCAGACCGACCAGGACCAGCTTTACGGCTTCCCCCAGGCCATTCTTGACTGCAACAAGGTCGTGATTAGCCAGGTGCACGGCTGGGCGATCGAAGCCGGGCTTTACATCCTCAAGGCTTCCGACATCGTCATCGCCGCCGAGAACGCCAAGATCTCCCAGATGGGCCAGCGCCTTGCCTTCGGCGGGCTTCCCACCCTGCCCCTTGAGCTCGTCATGGGGCATGAGAAGAAGGTCGTGGAAATCCTCCTCACCGGGCGCACCATCAGCGGTAAAGAGGCCGAAGAGGCAGGCTACGTGACCAAGGCCGTCCCCGAAGAGGATTTGGAGACCGAGGTGCACAACCTTGCCGCAGCGATTGCGCTACTGCCGCGTGACTGCGTCGTCATGGGTAAGTTTGCCCGCCGCCACATGCTTGACCGGCTGGGCCTGACCAACCTCAAAGAGGTCATCTGCTACCATTCCTTCAGCACCAACCTGAAG
>JAOAEN010000191.1 GCA_026416775.1 Dehalococcoidales bacterium | reverse complement strand
GGTCGCTTCCGCGGCAAAAGGCGGCTGCGGGCGGAGGACGGAGCTGACGGCAGCGGCAACAACAGGCACGGTCGGGACGGCGAAGACCTGGTGCTCAGCGTGCCCCCGGGGACGGTGGTGAAGGAGGTTCGCGGTGATAAAGAGACCGTCCTTGCCGACCTTGCCAGGCCGGGGCAGCGCGTCACCGTGGCGAGTGGTGGAAGGGGGGGCTGGGGCAATACCCGTTTCAAATCATCCACAAATCAGGCACCAAAGATTGCCCAGAGGGGTGAGCCGGGTGAGGAGAAGACCATCGTGCTGGAAATGAGACTCATCGCCGATGTCGGCATCATCGGCTACCCCAACGCGGGCAAGTCCACGCTCCTTGCTGCTGCCTCGCATGCTAAGCCCAAGATTGCGGACTACCCCTTCACAACGCTTGAGCCGGTGCTGGGCGTGGTGGAGGTGGGTAGCCGCAGCTTCGTCATGGCGGAGATTCCGGGGCTGATCGAGGGGGCACATCTCGGCCGGGGGTTGGGGCATGACTTTCTGCGCCACGCCATGCGCACCAGGATCTTTGTCCACCTTCTGAGCGGTACATCCGCTTCACCGCTGGATGATATGCTCAAGGTGAATAGGGAGCTTGCCCTGTTCGATCCGGAGCTGGGACGGAGGCGGCAGATCGTGGCCGTCAACAAGATCGACCTGCCCGAGGTGCGCGCGCGGCTTGCGGAAATTCAGGCATCCCTTGCGGGCCACGGCATCACACCGTGGCTGATCTCCGCGGCAACAGGAGAAGGCGTGGCGGCGTTGATGCAGGAACTTGCCCGCGCACTTGAGGCGGAGTCGCGCCCTGCGCCCGAGGAGAGGGAAGTTGCCCCTGTGGCGGTCTTCCGTCCGGCGGGAGTTCGGGCGCGTTTTAAGGTGAGCCGAATTGGTGATGAATTCATTATTGAGGCCCCTGAGCTTGAGCGCCTGCACGGCGGCCCCAACACAGGCCGGGAGGAGCTCATCTGGCAGCTCGATTACCAGCTGCGCCGTCTTGGCATTGACCGGGCGCTGGAGAGGGCAGGTGCGCAGGCGGGAGCGCGGCTGAGGCTCGGAGATTTTACCTGGGAATGGGTCCCGAAGCTACGGAAAAAGCAAAAATAGGGGTGCTCGGCGGTACGTTTGACCCCGTCCACCTGGGGCATCTTGCCGTGGCGGAGGAGGTAAGACGCGCCCTGAACCTCGGCGAGGTCCTGCTCGTCCCTTCGGGGGTGCCGGTGATGCGCCGGCAGGAGGCGGTCACGCCGCCGGAGATGCGCCTGGCGATGCTTGAACTTGCGGTGGGCGGCATCCCCTATCTTAAGGTGTCGCGCCGGGAGATCGACCGGCCGGGCGTTTCCTACACGGTGGAGACGCTCGCCGGGCTGAAGAAGGACTGCGGCGATAGCACCGACCTCTATTTTATTCTAGGCTGGGACAACCTTGAACAGTTCTGGAAGTGGCGCCGGCCGGATGAGATCATCCGCCTCTGCCATCTCGTTGCCGTGCCGCGTCCGGGCTATCCGCGCCCGTCCCTGGAGCTTCTGGAAGAAAAAGTCCCGGGAATCAGCGCGAGGGTTATTTTCCTCGACGGGCCTTATCTTGACATAAGCGCGAGCGCCATCCGCCGTGCCGTGGCCGGGGGCAGACCTTTTGAGCACCTGGTGCCGACGGCGGTTGCCGAGTACATCAAACGGCATCATCTTTACCTACATGATCGACAGGAGGTGTAGCTTGCTTAAAGCCATCGGTATTGTGGGCAGTCCCCGCAAGGGGGGTAACACCGAGATCCTGGTGAGCCACTGCCTGAAGGCGATTGCCGAGGAGGGACTGGCGACAGAGCTCGTCCATCTTGCCGGGCTCAACATCAGCGGCTGTAACGGCTGCGGTTACTGTTTTGCACATCCCGGCGAGTGCAGCATCGTTGACGATCTCCAGCCCGTTTTCCAGAAGATGCTTGCCGCAGACGTTATCATCGTCGGTTCCCCGGTGTATTACAGCTCCGCCCCGGCGCTGCTGCGCGCGTTCCTTGAGCGTGCCGGCTTCATGGGGCGCGGAAAATACACCGGTAAGATCGGAGGCCCCCTCGTCGTGGCAAGGCGCGCCGGGCAGAACTTCACCTTTGCCGAGCTTCTGTTCTGGTTCCACATCCAGCAGATCATCAACCCCGGCTCCATCTACTGGAACGTAGCCTTCGGCAGGGAGAAGGGCGAGGTGACGAAGGACGAAGAGGGCATGAGGATCGCCTGGGAGTTCGGTAAGAACTGCGCCAGGCTGGCAAAGAAGGTGCGCCAGTAAAAAAAGATATTGTCTTAGCGGAATGCCCCGGCAGATTTGGCTTCTGGTGTTTCTGGGAGGCCGGGAGAAGCCGGGGGCCGGCTGGCCTTCGCTGTGCCCTTTTGCCTATAATGTGGTCAGGATAAAGCTGGAGGCAGTTGTTGGACGGAGAAATCATCAGCGAGGAGCTGAAGGGCCTGCTCAACGTGGAGTTCGGCCCCGAGCTTTATGAGATTGAAAAGGGAATGCTGCGCCGATTTGTGGAGGCGATTGACGACCCAAACCCGCGCTGGGAAAGGGAAGCCCCGCCGACATTTTTTGCGGCACTTGTGCCGCGGCAGCTCCTGCATCGGCTC
>JAOAEN010000190.1 GCA_026416775.1 Dehalococcoidales bacterium | reverse complement strand
GCGGTTGGCCATGCGCCCGAGTGCCGATGTCGGTTCCCCTTGGCTGCCGGTGGTCACGAGGACGGTCTTTTCCGGCGGTAGCTTTCTCAGTTCGTCAATGTGCCCGATGATGTTGTTCGGTGCCCTGAGGTAACCCAGCTCAAGCGCCATGTTGACCGTATCCGCCATGGAACGCCCGACGATAAAAACGCGTCTTTCGTACTTGCCTGCAGCATCGATCACCTGCTGGATGCGCGAGATAAGCGAGGAAAAGGTGGTGACGATAACCCTGCCGGGAGCGCGGGCGATGATGTTCTCAAGCGATTCGCCGACCAGCTTTTCGGATGGCGTGTAGCCGGGAAGCTCGGCATAGGTCGAGTCGGAAAGGAGCAGGAGCGTCCCCTGGGCACCGAGCTGTGCCAATCGGGCAAGGTCGGTGGGCCTGCCACCGACGGGGGTATGGTCAATCTTGAAATCGCCGCTGTGGACGATGGTGCCTTCCGGTGTGCGGATAATCACACCGGCGGCATCCGGTATGCTGTGGCAGACCGGGAAGAGCTCGACCTTGAATCTGCCGAGGGTAACTTCGCTTCCGTAGTTGAGTATTTTGAGATTGGCCTTCTGGTGTGCCCTGCTTTCTTTGAGTTTAACACGGATAAGACCGCTGGTAAGCTTTGTGGCATAGACCGGGGCGCTGCCGAGCTGGGGAAGGAGGTAGGGCAGGGCGCCGATATGATCTTCATGTCCGTGGGTGATGACGATGCCACGAACCCTGTCCTTTCTTTCCACGACGTAGCTGAAATCGGGGATGACAAGGTCGATCCCGAGCATTTCTTCCTCGGGGAACATGAGCCCGGCATCAATGATGATGATATCATTCTCATATTCCAGAACCAGCATGTTCTTGCCGATTTCCCCGAGGCCACCTAGAGGAATGACCCTGAGCTTCGGCTTTGACATAGACTAGCCCTCAAAAAGATTCAATTGCTTGCCTTCTTCAGACTGGGGTCTGGCTTCGGGGATCTGGCTGGCTTCGGCAAGAAGGCGCGGCAGCTTCAGGATATCGGCTTCGATATCCCTCTTCAGGCTCTGCTGGTGCAGCGCTGCTGCAGGATGATACATGGCAAAGTAGATAACGCCATCGCGCTTCACGGCGGTGCCGTGGATCTTGCTGATGCTTTTACCCGGGAAATACCGTGCCATGGAGTAACGCCCCAGCGTGACGATGATCTTCGGCCTGATGATCTCGATCTGCCTGTCCAGCCAGGGACGGCAGTTATCGATCTCAGTGGGCAGGGGATCGCGGTTGTTGGGGGGACGGCACTTGATGACGTTGGCGATATAGACCTGCTCGCGCTTCAGTTTGATGGAGGCGAGGAGCCTGTCCAGGTACTGTCCTGCAGGACCGACGAACGGGCGTCCCTGCTGGTCTTCATGCCAGCCCGGGGCTTCACCGATAAACATGATCGCGGCATTTTCGGCACCTTCCCCCGGGACAACCCGGGTGCGCAGCCTTGCTATTTCACACTTCTGGCAGGAGGCTATTTCCCGGTAGAGCTCGGTAAGCGCTGACATATCCCAGAACCATGATAACACCCGTGATATGTCAAGTCAATTGCGGACGGAAAAAGAAAAGAGGGGGCAGAGCCCCCTCTTGGGAGCCGGTTTCCTCCGGTTGGCTAAATAGCAACCAGCTTTACCGTATAGACGTCCGGGATGGCAAGGATCTGCTTCTGCTGTTCTTCGGGGAGCGGCTCGTCCAGCGCCAGGACAAGGAGCGCCTTGCCGCGTGGCTTGAGCCTTCCCAGGTGCATGAAGCTGATGTTGATATCGGCATCGCCGGTGATCTTGCCCACCGCGCCGATAAGCCCGGGGCGGTCCTTGTGGTCGCTGAAGAGGAAGTAGGCACCGGGCGTCGGCACGATATCCAGCCAGTAGTCGTTGACGCGGACAATATGGCATTCGTTATTGATGATTGTTCCGGCAACGGTGCAGGAGCCGGTCGTGGTCACGATAGAGACCGTAAGCAGACTGGCATAGTTGGTGCAGGTGGCTTCTTTTTCCTCAACGATGGTGATGCCACGTTTTGCCGCAATCAAGTTGGCATTAACGATATTGACGCGCTCCTCGGCAATGCCTTCAAAAAGCCCGGCAATGACCGCTGTCTTGAGGGGATTGGTGTCGTAGTTGGCAATCTCACCCTCGTAGCGGATGCGGATGCTTTTTGCCTGTCCCTCGGCGAGCTTGTAGACAATTTTACATAAGACAGAAGCCAGTCTGAAGTAAGGGGCAAGGGCGGTGATGGTCTCCGTGGGGATGTAGGGGGCATTGACTGCAGAGCGTGCGGGCTGTCCCCTGAAAATGGCGACGATCTGCTCGGCGACGTCCCTTGCTGCATATATCTGGGCTTCAGTGGTGGAGGCGCCGAGGTGTGGTGTCACGATGATGTTGTCAAGGCCGAAAAGGATGCTCTGGGTGCACGGTTCCTTCTCAAAAACATCAATGGCGGCACCGGCAAGCCTCTTTTCCCTGATTGCCGTAACCAGTGCCTGCTCGTCAATGAGACCGCCGCGGGCGCAGTTGATGATGCGGGCATTCGGCTTGCAAAGCGCAAGCTCCTTTGCCCCGATCATGTTCCTTGTCTGCGGCGTGAGCGGGATATGAAG